>JAXGUU010000159.1:0-8972 GCA_040774145.1 Anaerolineae bacterium | reverse complement strand
GAACTCACCGATCAGATCCGGGCGCTGGAGGACGAGGCCGGCGATACCGCAGCGACCGAGAGTTTCGCCATCCAGGTCTTGGGCAAGCTGCAGCCCCTGGTCCGCGCCTATGCGCGCCTCGAGGCCTTCCGCCTGCCACACCTTGATCTCAGCGTCTACCGATCACTATCCACCGACGCCGAGCGCTTTGCCTTTACCGAACGGGCCCTGCTCGTCAGCGAGCGCTCCATCGCCGTGATCGCTCTGGTAGCGGCCCTGATCGGCGGTCTGGACCGGTACTTCACCACCAACTTCGGCTCGTTGGCCGACTACCTAGCGCTGATCACCTGGGGTCTGGCGACCAAAGCCGGCCTCGATGTGGCGAATGTGCTGCTCAGCCGGGTGGCCCGAACCGACAAGTAAGCGGTTGAACAGCTAGACAGACGACCCTGGCCGCACCAAGATCGACACACCACAGCCGCCGGGCGACCCGAAAGGGTTACCCGGCGGCTCGCATCGTCCCCTGATAGCCTAGATGGCTTACGCCTCCAACAGCCTCCGCTCGCCCTCAAGCGCGCGCAGGGGCGCCAGGTTCTGCGTGACCTCGATGGTGCCGCGATAGGTGCCGTCATCGTCTCGCAAGGCGAAGTAGCGGATATGGACGAAGAGCGGCTCGCCCCGGGGCGCCATCCGGATCCAGAACTCGGCCTCGTCACGGACACCTGCACGGAAGTCATCGAGAATCTGCTGCACACGATCCATGCTCTGCGGCGGATGGCAATTCTGCACTTTGCGCCCGATGATCGCGGGCGAGCGCTGGAAGATGCGCTCGCGTCCCAGCGTAAAGTACCGCACCTCATCACGCTCGTCGACGAACGTGACATCCACCGGCAGAGCCCTCAGCAGGAGGTCGATCTGCGCCGCAGTGAGCACGCCGGTGTTGAGCGGGATCCCCCCGCTCGGCGCGCCGACCGCTGCCAGCTCGGCGCCGGCGCCGCCGTGTGCCGCCTCAGGCGCGGTCACCGCGCCCTCGACCGCCATGCCGGGGACCCAAGCCCGCCCGGGTCGCGCGTAGCAGTAGCCGATCTCATCGCTCTGATCGCGGATCGCCGCCCAATCGGCGTCGTTGAGCCGCTGGAGAGCAGCCGGGAAGAGGATATGCTCTTCCTTGTAGATCATCGAAGTGATAGCCTCCGCCAATGTCTCCACCAGCGTCAGCAGCGCCGGATCCGGTTCTGCAGCCCCACCCTCCTCCGGAGCTGCTACCCCGGCGGCGAGCGCCTTCCACATGTCCCGGATCTCATCGTGGACGCCCCACATCACCTTGCTCGGGCCGGTGAAGCCCGTCCGTTCCAGGTAAGAGAACAACAGGTTCTCCTTGCGCAGGTAGTGCTTGTCATACTCCCGCAGGCGCCCTACGGCAGCCTGCGCCCGCTGACGCGTGTGAGGCGTCGGCAGGTGCACGTAGTCGTTCAGCGCATCTGCCACATCCTCGAGGGCCCGCCGCACACCCAGGTTCTCCGCCCGGAAGGTAAAGACCGGATGCCCGGGAATCGTCTCGGGCGCCCGCTGCGTGTCGAGCGACTCCTTGAACACGGCGACGTGGATATCACAGAGCGGCTGGATCTCAGCCGGATCAAGCCCCTCGTTAACCAACGCCTCTTCAATGCGCACGATCTCATCGGCGCCGACATCCTCCAGCAGATCGGCAAAGGCCATTTTGACTTCATCCACCGACGCGCCCTCGTGCAGCTGTCGGATGATCGCCTTGAGCCTCTCCTCACGTTGTGACTGATTGTTGATGTACTCGCTCATGCTACCGCCCCCCTTGTCTAGGTGGAACTGGTTCCTTGCGCTACAACAGCGCCCTATGTCGTTCCGCAATCGTCGCGGTCAACCGGTCAACCGCTTCGAGATCATCCGCCCGAGGTTTGCCGCGCACCAGGACCGGATCAAGCACCTCTACCCTCAGCGCCGGCATCGCCTCCACCAGCGCGCGGGCCGACCCCGCCGCCCATCCGTAGGACCCCACGACACTGGCGAACCGCGTCTTGGGGCGCAGCGCATTCGCCAGGCTGGCGGCATAGGCAGCCTGAGGATGAGCGCCTCCCAGCACCGTGGGAGAACCGATCACGATGGTGGCGGCATCGACCATGGCCATCGCCAGGTCGCCGATATCGGTCACGGTCAGGTCAAAGGGTCGTACCGTCACGCCGTGGCGCACCAGTTCGGTCACCAGACGGTCGACGAGCTCGGACGTGCTCCCGTGCATCGATATGAAGGGGATGACGGCGACGTTCTTCACCGATCCACTGACCCAATCACGATAGGCGTCGATAATCACATCCGGTCGATCCCAAATCGGACCGTGGCTTGGTGCGATCATGGCGATATCAAGATCCTCTAGGCGCGCCAGATGGCGCTCGATCGGCTTGCGGAACGGCATCATGATCTCGGCATAGTAGCGCTTGGCTGACGACACCACGTGAGCATCATCGCCGACCATCACCCTTGAGGTGGCGTAATGTGAGCCGAAGAAATCACAGGTGAACAGGAGGCGCTCTTCGTCGAGGTAGGTCAGCATCGTCTCAGGCCAGTGGACCCAAGGAGCATGGATGAATGTCAAGGTCCGATCACCCAACGAACGCTGTTCACCGTCAGCAACGGCCTCCACACGCTCCGGTGGGAGGTGCAGCAGGTCGACCAACATGCCTTTGCCCTTCTCCGTGGCCAGAACCGTGGCCTCAGGGTAAAGCGCCAGGAGTTCCGGCAAGGTCCCGCTGTGATCCTGCTCCGCATGATGGGCGACGATGTAGTCGATGCGTTGCTCAGCCTCCAGCTGCTGAAGCAGCTCATCAGTTGTCGCCGGATCCGCGGTGTCCAGTAAGGCCGTCTTCTCACTTCCCTTAACCAAGTAGGCATTGTAGCTGGTGCCCTCCGGCAAGGGGATCAGCGCATCAAAGAGGCGACGATGCCAATCCACGCCGCCCATCAGTGTCACACGTTCGGTCACCACCCTACCCTGCATGTCACCCTCCATCTCGAGTCAGACGATCTCTCCGGCATCGATGCCGGGGAGGCGCGAGCACGTGCTGCGAACCCACGCCCCCCTTCTTGATCACAGCGAACTACGCGCCCACCGCGATAGCGGCGACATCCTCCTCAACCGTGCCGGTGGGCTTGATATCGAAGTGCTTGACGAGTACCTCGGTGACCCCCGGCGAGAGCCAGGCGGGTAGCGTTGGGCCCAAACGAATGTGCTTAACGCCCAGCGAGAGCAACGCCAGCAGGACCAAGACCGCCTTCTGCTCATACCAGGCGATATCATACGAGATGGGCAGGTCGTTGATGTCATCCAGACCCAGCGCCGCTTTCAGCTGCAGCGCGATGTAGGCCAGTGAGTAGGAGTCGTTGCACTGTCCTGCATCCAGCACCCGGGGGATACCCCCGATGTCACCCAGGTCCAACTTGTTGTAGCGATACTTCGCGCATCCTGCCGTCAGGATCACGTGATCAGCCGGCAGCTCCTGGGCCACATCGGTGAAGTACTCACGTGACTTATGCCGCCCATCGCAGCCGGCCATCACGACGAATCGACCGATGTCGCCGGCTTGCACGGCTTCGATGACCTTATCGGCAACGCTCATCACCGTGGCGTGTGCAAATCCGATCGGGATGGTCCCCTCCTCCAGCGACGCCGGCTCATTCCCCTCCAACGCTGCAGCGATCACGGGAGCGAAGTCCTTCTGCTGCCCGGGCTCACGATCGGCGATGTGGGCCACCCCGGGCCACCCGGCCAAGCCGGTGGTGAAAAGCCGATGCTTGTAGCTCTCTCGCGGCTGAACAAGGCAGTTCGTGGTCATGAGGATCGCCCCGCCGAAGCTCTCGAACTCACGCTGTTGGTGCCACCAGGAGCCACCGTAGTTACCCACGAAGTGATCATACTTCTTGAATGCAGGATAGGCATTCGCGGGCAGCATCTCGCCGTGGGTGTAGACATTGACACCTTTGTCCTTCGTCTGCTCCAACAGCTCCTCGAGATCACGCAGATCGTGACCGCTGATCAGGATCGCCGGACCCGGGCGAACTCCCAGGTTGACCTGTGTCGGCTCCGGGTTGCCGTAGGTGCCGGTATTCGCCTCATCGAGCAGACGCATCGCCTCCACCCCGACCTCGCCCGTCTTCAGGACCAGCGAGACCAGCTCATCAGCGCCTAAGCTATCGTCCATCGTTGCGTCCAAGACCTCTTCCATAAAGGCCAGGACGTCATCGTTGGATGCCTCAAGCACATAGGCGTGCTCGGTATAGGCCGCCATCCCCTTCAGTCCGTAGATCAGGAGCTCACGCAAGGAGCGCACATCCGCATCGGTCGTCGGATCGGCCATCACACCCACGGCTTGGCCCTGGCGGACCAGTGTCTCGACATCATAGCTCTCGGGCGTCCACGCCACGTGGGCGGGTAGATCGGCTGCGCACGCATCAGAACCGTGAAGCTCCGCACAGCGCCCCTGAGCCTTGGCGCGTAGCGCATCGCGTCGCGCCACAGCTTCCTCGATCCAGCCCGCGAAACGATCCGGGTCGAAGTTCACGTTTGTGATCGTAGCGAACAACGCCTTCGCGACGAACAGATCCGTCTCGGGATCAACGACGTCGAGGTTCTTGCGTCCGCGAACCGCCCAGAACGAGATACCTTTGAGCAGCCAGATCAGAAGATCCTGCAGGGCTGCGACCTCGGGGGACTTGCCGCAGACCCCGCGCACCGTGCATGCCTCGTTCTTCGCCGCCTCCTGACACTGATAACAGAACATCGCCGACATAAACACCTCCTCTATGAGCTAGTATGGACCTTCAACCGACGCGATCAGGTGAGCCTGCAGCGTCAACGTTCTCGTCCCAGACAATCATGTAAGGCAACGCGATCGCGTTGACAGGACAGACGGACTCGCAGACGCCGCAGTAGGTGCAGGCTTGAGGACGCAGCAAGACAGGCTTGTGCGCCTCTAGCGCGACCACGTTCTCCGGACAATGGGTCACGCAGAGGCCACACTCGATACAGGCCTCGTTGTCGATCTGCGGCACGCTGATATCGTCCATCTCTCCTCGTGTCATCCGGCTCCCTGAACTCCGCTCCTATCTTACCAGGGCCCCTGCCGGGCGACTACGACTTTTGTCACACAGCGATGCCTCTCGTCTTGGCTGACCTATGCTATAGTAGAGATGGTTGACGCAGCGTTGAGGTACCTGGAGGATATCGGTGTCACGACCAGCGAGTCGAAGATCGGTCCCATCGGCAGCGTGGAAACGGACGACAGCGTTGTGCCCTCCGAGGCCCGCGGTGGGGTGATACTGTGAAGCTGCATCACGCCACGCAGCACGCATCCGAGGTCGAACGTCTCCGTGACATTGGGCTCTTTGCCGAGTTGACGGAGGCCACGCTGACGCGCATTGCATCGGCGGCAATCCTGCGCCACGTCGAACCGGGCGAACATATCGTCCTCGAGGGCGACCGGAGCGTGGCGGGTTACTTCATCCTCGAGGGCAGCGTGCGGATCTACCGCGTCTCAGCGGAGGGTCGCGAACAGGTCCTGGTGCGGCTCGGACCGGGCCAGAGCTTCAACACGGTTCCCCTCTTTAGGCCGGAGGGCACGAACCCTGCCCATGCCGTCGCGCTCACGTCCGTGACACTCTACAGCGTGCCCAGAGAGGAGTTTCTCCACCTGGTCGAGACGTGTAGCGATCTCATGCGTGTTGTGCTGGAGGATTTCGCGGGCCGGCTGCTTCACCTGACGGACCTGGTCACCGGCCTGGCCCTTCACTCGGTCCAAGGACGACTGGCGCGGTTCTTGCTCGATAGGGCGCCCGGATTCCAAACGGGAACCGGTGAGGCTCGTTCAAAAAGCGGTGACGTCGAAGTCCGACGCTGGACACAGCAACAGATCGCCGTGCACCTGGGGACGGTGCGCGACGTGGTAGGGCGCGAACTCCGCGCGTTGGAGGACGCCGGTGTCGTGCGCTTGGAGCGGGGCCGAATCGTCCTACTCGATAGAGGTGAACTCGAGCGGCTGGCAGGACGTTAGCTCACCATCTAGGGCTGCGCAGCCGGGGCAGCCACTGCCCGACGATCCACGTTGGCGAACGCCTCCGGCAACTCCACGCTCCAAGCATCGGCCATATCGATGTCGTTGACGCCTAACCAGATGCCCGCCGTGCTGGGGCAATTGAAGACGATACACGTCATCCCCAACTGATCGCAAGGGTAAGCATTGCCGAGGCGAAACCAGTGCGCGCTATGCGCAACCACTGCATAACGTGCGCCATGAACTTTGGCCTTGGCGTCTGCGTGGACGTCCCGCAACCTGTTGAGCAGCTCCTCGCCCACCCGATCATCCACGACCCACCGATAGTCGAGCAGCTGCCGGAACCCCCGCCGTACACGTGGGTCCGCCATCACCCGCCGCTCGTGGGCGATGACGTCATCGTCAGTGAGCGCGCCCCATCCCCGGGCATACACGAAGGTTCCCTGATCCAGAATCACATAGTCGATGGACATTGCCTGCTTCCTTGTCGAAAAAGGCCTGAACCGGGCCTGCGACCATCTGATGCGCCTAGTGGCACATGATGGCCACAGACCGAGCCTCTACCTTACACATCATGCATAACCTGTCTCGCCGGCACCGCCGGTCACGTCATCGTCTTGACCTGGTCAGCATCCTCGCCTCAGGACGGGACTGCATCCAATCGTCGAGTTGTGCTGCAAAGGCCTGCAATGATGCAGCTTTGATACCTCGGAGAGCGAGCCTCTCGACATCATCCAGCTCAAACTGGGACAACACGTGCTCGCGCTCCCCGTCAAGCAGCTTCGCGCAGAGTTGCGGATCAACCACCGCGTGCGCGATCAGACTTCGCAGGGCGATCTCTGACATAGCTCCCTCCCTCAGCCCCCGACGGTACCGCCGCCGCCCGACGATGGATCCGCATAGACGGCCTGCACACCCAGAGGCGTTGCCTGGGCGACCAGGGCCAGCAGCAGGGCTACGCCTACCATCACAGCGCGCATCACACGAGGATCATCCATCTTCATCATGGCCAGCTGCATCCGTGCTTTCATGTCGTTACCTCCGGAAACTATGAGTGTGTTTCGAATCTGCCCATAGCTTACAGAGGCCCGGTAACGAAAGGGTAAACGTGGCGGTAACGTGGGCCGGGAATCGAGCCGCGGACGGTGAGCCACGCCCGCAGCCCGGTCCTCACCATCGCGCCGGGCACGACGGTGGAGATGACGACCACCGTAGGGTTCAACATCAACGGCGGAGGTTTCGTGCTCGATGGCAGCCCTACCGCGCCGATCACACTCACCCGTGCTCCGGGAACTGCTTCCTGGGGCCAGGTCCTCTATGCAGCCAACGTCAACCCGGCGAGCCGCCTGTCGTTCGCCACGGTGATGTACGGGGGCGGGACGACAGGCGCAATCGACTTTCGCGGCGACGCGCTCTCGCTCGACCACGTCACAGTACGCCTGCGCGCTGAACAGGCCGGGCAGGCCGGAGATGCCGCAGCACTCTCGCGCCAGACCGCAGCGTACCGCGACTACCAGCGCGCTCGAGGCGCGGCCCTTCAGCGCCTGGCGGTACGGCTGGACGCCTCTCTGACCCTGACCCAGGGTGCCGGCGTGCCCGACGTGACCATCGCGCCAGGTGATTACGCTGATTACCTGAATGAACTGCTGACCGTGGGCTACGATACTGACACCATCACGTTCCATCAGGCGCTAGGCCTCAGCGATGCAGAGATCCAGGCGCTTCTCGAGCTGGAGATCGCCACCCTGCGAAATACCCCGTTGTTCGTCACCAGCTTCTACTCGATCCTGGAGGAGATACGGGATGCGGCTGCGGACCGTGGCAGCACCCTTAAACTCAACTATGGCCGGTCCGGCGCTCAGGTGCAAACTGTGGGACGGATGGCTGCAGAGGAGAGCCTCTATCTCGGCACACTGACCACCGACTTCGTGGTCGGCAACCCGCAGGAGACCGTGCGAACCGTCGATCTCGTCGTACGTCCGGTCCAACTGCCGCTCGACTGGTCCTATCGGCTCAGCTCGACGGCAGTGCAGCTTGCTCCAGGCGAGACGACGATGATCACGCTGACGATCGACGTCGGCCACGCCATCGCCCAGGACTCGCAGGCTCGGATCTCCGTCGAGGGGTATATCGTCAGCGAGCTCATCGGCGGCATCCTCTTCGTGCAGGAGGTGCCGGCCCCGGCGCTGAACGCGATCTACCTGCCGCTGGTCATCAGGAGCCAAGACTGAATCCCCGGTCCGCCGAAGCCGGCCGGCTCAGCCGTCCTCTGTCGAACACCCTCCGGGTTGCTGCCGATCGCGCCAGCAACCCGGAGGGTCGCTGACGCCCGACCGTTCAGTCGGCCTGTAACCCTACCAAAATGCGAGATCCCAGACAGCCCACGGCCCAATCGCCGACCCAGCGAACCGTCAGGCCGGGGATCAGTCGAGCGGCGTTTCGGCGAGGATCCGTCGATAGAGGTCGACAGTATGCTGCGAAGGTGCGGCGTCCAAGTGCTCGCGCAGAGCAGCAACGCACTGCTCATACTGGACGAGGGCTCGACTTCGTTGGCCCGACAGGGTGTAGGCACGCATCAACTGCTGATGGTAGGTCTCGCGCGTAGGATCGATCGAGAGCGCCTGACGTAGTGCGCGGATCGCTCGCCGATACTGCCGACGACTGAGCAAGCGGCCGGCAAGCGTCTCGAGGGCTTCCATACACCGCAGGCGCCGCACGTCCCGTGCGCGCTCACACCAATCAGCGTAACACTCACTCAGAAAGTCACCGGTATAGAGCTCCGTCGCCGCCTGGAGAGCATCGACGTCGTGGGTCTCCCGCCACCTCGCCAACTGCTCGTCGAAGGCCGCTACGTCGAACCAGAGCTTGACGTCCGGGTGCAACGCATAGACGCGCCCGTCGTAGTCCATCACCTCG
>JAXGUU010000158.1:0-8975 GCA_040774145.1 Anaerolineae bacterium | reverse complement strand
TGGTGGGAGATGTGCTGGCGATCGACACGCAGGATACGATGGTCATGGCGTTCGGTGACCGACTGGTGGCGACCATCGGCTTGGAGGATATCATCGTTGTGGATACGCCGGATGCGGTGCTGATCACGCGACGCGACGTGTCGGAGCGGGTGCGGGACATCGTAGAGCGGCTGCGCGATGAGCACCGTCTCGATAAGCTATAGGCCGTCTCGGTCTATCTTGACAACCGAGCACACTCCGTTATGATTCACGCCGACGACGCCTGCACGGATACGTGGGCGGGCGCGTGACGGAACAACCGAGAATTGTGGGGCGCTCCACTGTGACTCGTGGTGTGTCTGACTAGATAAGTGGGAAGGTGTATGACGGAACAACCTGAAATTGTAGCGTATTGTGTGAAGTGCCGGGAGAAACGGGAGATGGTCGAGCCAACTCCCGTGTTCACTGCTAAGGGGCAGCCGGCGACAAAGGGGCACTGTGCGGTCTGTAAGACCAAGATGTTCCGCATGGGTGAAACCCCGATGCACGCCGGGATGGAAGCGCCGCCAAAGCCCGAGCCGCCGAAGCCGACGGGGAAGCTGGTCATCGTGGAGTCGCCGACCAAGGCGCGCACGGTGGGGCGTTTCCTGGGCAAGGGGTATACGGTCAAGGCATCGGTGGGGCACGTGCGCGACCTGCTACGCTCGAAGCTGTCGGTGGATGTGGAACACGACTTCACACCACGCTACCGGGTGCCCAACGAGAAGCGCGACGTGGTCAAGGAGCTGTCGGCAGCTGCCGCCAAAGCGGCGGAGGTCTATCTGGCGACCGACCTCGATCGCGAGGGCGAGGCGATTGCCTGGCACCTCTATGAGGTGCTGGGGCTCACCGAGGAGCAGACGCGGCGGGTCGTCTTCCACGAGATCACGAAGCCGGCGATCACCGAGGCGTTTGCCCACCCGCGATCGATCAATATGGACCTGGTCGACGCCCAGCAGGCCCGCCGCATTCTGGACCGTCTGGTCGGTTACAAGCTCAGCCCGCTGTTGTGGCGCAAGGTGCGCAGCCGGCTCTCCGCCGGTCGCGTGCAGTCGGTAGCGTTACGCCTGATCGTCGAGCGGGAGCGCGAGATCGAGGCCTTTGTCCCCGAGGAGTACTGGACCCTTGAGGCCGAGCTGGCCAAGCGTACGGCGTCGGGGCGCGTCACCTTCATCGCGCGCTTGGTGCGCATCCACGGCGAGGACGTCGAGCTGCGGGGTGAGGGCGAGGTCCAGCCGATCGTGAAGGCGCTCAAGCGGGCGGTGTTCACCGTCTCCAAGGTCAAGGAAGGAACGCGCACGCGCAAGCCGTCCGCTCCCTACACGACCAGCGCGCTGCAGCAGGAGGCCTCGTCCAAGCTGCGCTTCTCGGCCCGCAAGACGATGCAGATCGCTCAGCAGCTCTACGAGGGGATCGATCTCGGCGACGGCGATACCGAAGGCTTGATCACCTATATGCGAACCGATAGCACCAACGTCTCGGAGCAGGCGCAGGCCGAGGCGCGTGACTACGTCAGCCTCAACTACGGCCCCGAGTTCCTGCCGAGCGAGCCGCCGGTCTACCGGACGCGGTCGAAGATGGCTCAGGAGGCCCACGAGGCGATCCGGCCCACGAGCGTGGGGCGCGCACCCGAGGCCATCAAGGGCTATCTGAGCAAGGATCAGCACAAGCTTTACGATCTGATCTGGCGCCGCTTTGTCGCCAGCCAGATGGAGCCCGCGGTCTATGACACGCTCAGTGTGGAGATCCTTGCCGGCGATAAAGGGGTGAAGGAGAAACCCTATCTCTTCCGGGCATCGGGCTCGACGTTGAGGTTCCCGGGCTTCCTGGTGGTCTACGAAGAGACGCGCTCGGAGGATGAGGTTGAGGAGAAGGCGCAGCAGATTCCGCCGCTGGAGGTCAAAGAGTTGCTGGATCTCGTGCGTCTCTTGCCCGAGCAGCACTTCACACAGCCCCCGCCGCGGTACAGCGATGCGACGCTCATCCGGGCGCTTGAGGAGTACGGCATTGGGCGCCCTTCGACCTATGCGAGCATCCTCACCACGCTCCGGCAGCGCAACTATGTGAGCCGCAAGCGCCGCCGGTTGGAGCCGACCGAGACGGGCCTCTTGGTCAACGATCTGCTGGTGGAGAACTTCCCGGATCTCATCAACGTCGATTTCACTGCGGAGCTGGAATCCGAACTGGACGAGGTCGCCACCGGGGATCGTGAATGGGTGGCCCTGATGAGTGAGTTCTACCGTCCTTTTGAGCGGGCGCTAAAGGCGGCCGACGCCGCTATTCCCAAGGTCGAGCAGGTGGAGTACGTGGGGCGCGAGTGTCCGCAGTGCGCCGAGAAGGGCACCGACCCGCAGGGTCAACTGGTGATCAAGTGGGGGCGTTTCGGCAAGTTCATCGGCTGCTCGAATTTCCCGAGCTGCCGCTATACCGAGCCGTGGCTCGAGAAAATCGGCGTCAAGTGTCCGGACTGCGAGGACGGTGAGATCGTGCTCCGGCGCACGAAACGCGGACGGCCCTTCTACGGGTGCTCGAACTATCCGACATGTGAGTTCACGTCGTGGAAGCGTCCGCTTCGCCAACCTTGCCCGCTCTGCGGTGGCCTGCTTATGGTCGCGAAGAAGGATCAGGCGCGGTGTCAAGCGTGTGAGACGGTCTTCCCGCTCGACCAGGTCGAGGTTGAGGAAGGCGATGAGGTGGAAACCGAGGTGGTGCCTTCGGGCGATTAATCCTGTGGGGTGGGAGCGTCACGGACCGCGCGGTCGATTCGACCGCGCGGTCTTTTTTATGATGTCCGGCTTGTTTACCCTTGTCGTGGAAGGGCCGTCAGCTACAATGTAGCTGAATAGCGTGGCCAAAGCAGAGGGAGGCGAGATGCGGAAGCACTGGCGTGTGGTCGCAGCAGGCGTGTTGGTGGTGTTGTTCCTGGTGGGCGGCTATGTGGTGGTACGGCTGAGTCAGGGGGGGTATCTGCCCCGACGGGCGACCCTGACCGCGGAATTGCCTCCGACGACGGTGCCGCTGGCGACGCTGCCGCCTGCCACAGCCACTGAGATCTCGCCGACCGAGGTGGCGCCCACGGAGGTCGTGGCCGAGGCCACGGCTACGCCGGAGCCCGTGGCTACGCCGGAGCCCGTGGCGGAGCCGACGGCGACGCGCGAACCGGCTGCGGCCCCGACCGAGGTCGCGCCACCGCCTGAGCCGCTGTTGCTGCCCGAGGGTTTCGGCGCCTCGGTCTTCGCCCAGGGCCTATCGGGGCCGCGGATGATGACCGTGGGCCCCGACGGGCACCTCTACGTCGCGGAGCGGGGGGCCGGTCGCATCGTACGACTGCCCGATCGCGACGCGAACGGGCTCGCCGACGGTGTGGAGGTCGTTGCCTCCGGGCTGTCGTCGCCGAGCAGCCTGGCCTTCTTCGAGGATGGATCGCTCTATGTGGGCGAGACCACGCGGGTGGTGCGGATCACGTTGAGCGGCGAACCCCCTGTCGCTGATGCGACCGAGGTCATCGTCGATGGGCTGCCGAGCGGCGGGCACAACACACGCACCGTGCTCTTCAGCCCTGACTGGGCGTGGCTCTATGTCTCGGTGGGGTCATCGTGCAATGTCTGCATCGAGCAGGACCCGCGCCGGGCAGCGATTGTGCGCTACCGACCTGACGGCAGCGATGAGACCATCTACGCGGAGGGCCTGCGCAACGCTGTGGGCATCACCTTCCGCCCGGGGACCGACGAGCTGTGGGCGACGAACAACGGGAGGGACTGGCTGGGCGACGATCAGCCGCCGGAGACGATCTACCTGGTTAACGAGGGCGACGACGCCGGCTTCCCGCGGTGCCACAGCGGACGCATCATCGATCCTGACTACGGCGTTGAGGGCAACTGTGACGGGGTTGCCGACCCGGTCGTCGAGATGACGGCCCATTCGGCGCCGCTGGGGCTGGGCTTCTACACCGGCACGCAGTTTCCCGAGGCCTATCGCGGCGATCTCTTCGTCGCCTTCCACGGGTCGTGGAACCGCACCGAGCCGACGGGGTACAGCGTCGTGCGCATCCCGCTCGATGGTGAGCGCGTCGGCGCCGTCACAGACTTCGCGACCGGCTGGCTGCGGGCGGACGGCTCGCAGTGGGGCCGGCCCGTCGACGTCGTGACCGCACGCGACGGCAGCATGCTCATCTCTGACGACGGCGTGGGGCGGATCTACCGCATCTTCTACGCAGGGCCGTAGGAGATGCGGTTGGGAACTTAGCCGTCGCTCAGAACGAGCGGCAGGTGCACGCTATAGGTCATCGATGCATGCCGCAGGACGAACAGCCCTCCGAGGGCATCAGCGACATAGATGAGGTCCCCGAACACAGCCACGCTCCGGGCTGATCCTGGCGTGTCATACGTAGCGATCTCGCGGGGATCGGCCGGATCAGAGATGTCGATGACGCGCAGTCCCTTGGAGCCATCGGCCACATAGGCATAGCTCTCGCTCACCGCCACGTTACGGCTATACCCCGGCGTGTCGATGGCACCAACCTCGACAGGCGAGGCCGGGTCGGCTACATCCACGATGCGCAGACCGCCCGCAGATCCATCAGCCACATCGGGGTCTCCAGCCCCGGCGGCCCCACCACCCGCGCCCGGCGTGATGAGCGAGCTCATCACGTCGGGTCGGCTCGCATCCGAGACGTCGATAACGGACAAGCCCGGCCCTTCAGCCACGTAGGCATAGCTTCCCAGCGCCTTCACGTCTCTCACGTCGCCCAGCATACCGAAAGAGCCGATCTCGCTCGGGGCCAGCGGATTCGTCACACTGACGACATGCACGCCGGTCTGAGACCCGATGACATACGCGATGTCATCGGCACCGCCAGGATGCCCGGAGTGCCCGGCAGATCAAGTGAGCTGACTTCGGTTGGGACCGCTGGGGAGGCGATATCGATGACGCGCAGGTCGGCGCCACGATAGGCTGTGACATAAGCGTGATGCCCTATGACAGCGATGCCCTCTATGATGTCGGGGAAGTCGAGGTTGCCCACCTCGGTCGGATTCGTCGGATCTGAGATGTCGATGATGTGGAGACCGCTCACTACATCGGCTACGTACGCGAGGCCGCCGACCACCACGACTTCCGCGGCGACCGCAGCCGTGTCGTAAGGGCCGGCGTCACTAGGTGCGGTGGGGTCCGAGATGTCGATGATGCGGAGCCCGTTCGCTCCATCTGCCAGGTAGGCGTGGTCGCCGTCCACAGCTACGCGTCTCACGATGCCGGCTAGGACTTCCGTCTGTCCGGCCATACTGGGATGGGCCGGGTCGGCGATGTCCAGAATGACCAGCCGCGGCCCCACGCCGACATAGGCGTGAGGCCCCTGAATGGCCACGCCGTTGGCACCGCCACCGATCTGGCTCACCAACTCGACGCCCTGGTCCTGCTGGGCGATAGCCGGCCCGCTCAAGTTCAGAGCGAGGAGTGTGAGAAGCACGCATGCGCTTACGACCTTCGACGCCATCGTGGCCTCCTTGTTGGGGGAGGAGCAGCCGGGGATGCACAGCGCTCCCATAGACAATGCTGGAGGTAGGCGTGACTTCTGTCAAGGTAGGGGGATCACGCCGCTATGCATATCGTCGGCGGGTCGCGCTGCGGGCCATCCATCGCTACCGCAGGTGTATTTCGATGGGGCATGGTATAATTCCGGCAAGTGTGCCTGGGTTATTGCGAGCCGCGAGGAGGCATCCATGACCTCATACGACTGGTTGCTGATCTTTCTGGGGGCGGGCCTGATCGTCATCTTCACCTTTGAGGGGCTGGTGCGCGGGCTGTTTGCGCTCTTCGCCGTGTGGTCGGCTTCGCTGGCGGCTGCGGTGCTCTATCGCGAGGTGTCGTTCAGGATTCAGGCCATCACAGGGCCGAACACCACGTTGAACCACGGACTCGTCTTCGTGACGCTGTTGTTGGTCGTCTTCGTGGTGGGCTATGTGCTGACCAGGCTGGCCTTTCCGGTGACCAAGCTGCCCAAGATCGGCATCCTGGATCATCTGATGGGCTTCCTGCTGGGCGTCATCGTGGTGGTTCTGTTGGTCTCGTTGCTGATCAACAGTATGGGCGTGATGGTGATGGAACGGTGGGCGACGAACGATGAGGGGTGGCAGTCGCTGCGTGCCTCCTATCTGGGATCGGGCCTGCGACCTTTCACCTCCCGGGTACTGGCGATGTACGCGTGGGTCTTTGTTCCGTTCTTTCGCGGCCTGCCGCCCGTGCTGTTGCCGCAGTAGTCAGGGGTGTGGATGAACCGTCATTGGGAAAAGCTGGAATATCCGGAGATCCTGCGGCGCTTGGCGCGGCAGACCGACTTCTCCGGTGGCGAGGCGCTGGCTTTGGCGCTCGAGCCGGTCTTCTTCATCCGGGAGGCCCAGGAGGCGATCGCGCTCACCCGTGAGGCGCGCGAGATGCTGCGGGCCCATCCGGACTTCGCGTTGGGCGGCGTGCACGATGTCCGTCCGCAAGCCGACCGTGCCAGGCATGGCATCGTCCTGCAGCCGACCGAGTGCCTGGACGTGCGCAATACGCTGATGGCAGCCGGACGCATCCACAGGACGTTGGTGCGCCTTGAGTCGCAGTTTCCGGCGTTGGCGGATATCGCGTGGCGCATCCAGTCGTTGCCCGCCGTCTCGGAAGCCATCGCCCGCGTGCTGGATGATCGCGGCGAGGTCCGCGACAGCGCCTCTGACGAGCTGGCTCGCATCCGTCGCGAGCTCCGCGTGACACAGGATCGGGTCCAGGAGCGACTGCGGAGGATCGTGGCCTCCCCTGACGTGGCGCCCTACCTGCAGGAGGCCTTGGTCACGCGCCGCGAGGGTCGCTTTGTGATCCCCGTGCAGGCGGACTTCAAGGGCCACGTCCCGGGGATCATCCATGATCGCTCCTCGAGCGGCGCGACGCTCTTCATCGAGCCGACGCAGGTGGTGGAGCTGAACAACACGCTGCGCGAGCTGCGCCTCGCTGAGGAGGAGGAGATCATCCGCCTGCTGCGCGCCCTGAGCGCGCGGATCGGTCAGGTAGCGGAGGAGATCGATCACACGATTCAGGCACTGGCTGAGCTAGACCTGGCTATGGCGAAGGCACGCTATGCCGATTCGATGCTGGCGACGGCACCCGAGCTCCTCCCGGTGCCCGGAACGCCGCCCGACCCGGACGGGGCGAACATGTGTCCGGGGACTGTGGTGCAGCTGCGCGGCGCGCGTCACCCGCTCATTAACCCGGACGATGTCGTGCCGGTCAACATCGATGTGGAGCCGGGCACGCACGTCGTGGTCATCACAGGACCCAACACGGGGGGGAAGACGGTTTCCCTGAAGACCGTGGGTCTGCTGACGCTGATGGCCCTCTCGGGTCTGCACATCCCCGTCGATGAAGGATCGGCGCTGACCTGCTTCGATGCAGTCTACGCCGACATCGGGGACGAGCAGTCGATCGAGCAGAGCCTGTCGACTTTCTCGTCGCACTTGAACAACATCCTCTCGTTCCTCGATGCGGTCGACCATCGTTCGCTCGTCCTCTTGGATGAACTGGGGGCGGGCACCGACCCTGCGGAAGGGTCCGCGCTGGCGCGGGCGCTGCTGGAGTCGTTGCGCCGGCGCAGGAGCACGGTCTTCGTCGCGACGCACTACCCTGAGCTGAAGCTCTACGCCCACAGTACGCCCGGGGTACGCAACGCGTCGATGGAGTTCGATGTGGAGACGCTGGCGCCGACTTACCGGCTGACGATCGGGTTGCCGGGCCGATCCAATGCCTTTGCCATCGCGCGGCGACTGGGGATGCCGGCTGACGTCATCAAGCAGGCGCAGGGGATGATCTCCGGTGAGGAACTGCGGGCCGATGATATGCTCAGCGACCTTCACAACCTGCGTATACAGGAAGTGACGGCTCGCGATGAGGCGCGCAAGTCCCAAAGCGAGGCGGAGTCGGTGCGACGCCAGCTTCGGGAGCGCCTTGCGCACATCGAACGTGAGCGGCAGGAGATCCTGCAGAAGGCAGAAGCTGCTGCCGAGGCCGAGGTCGAGGCGCTGCGCGGCGAGCTGCGGGCGCTGCGCACCCGTATGACCCTGCTGCGCGCCGACGCGGCGACGTCGGCTGTGGACGAGATCCAGGCCGAACTGGACGAGGCGGAGACGACGCTTTCGCGACCCGAGCCCTTAGTCCGGGAGCCGGCGCCTGTGGCGGAGCCGGAACGCGCGATTCGCGAGGGCGACACGGTCAAGGTAGCGTCGTTGGGTTTCACCGGGACGGTGCTCGAGCTGGACGCTGAGGAGGTCACGGTACAGGCGGGCGCCATCCGCACACGGGTGCCGCGGTCTGACGTCACGTTCGAGGCTGAGGCGCCGCAGCTCAGGAAGGCGTCGGGGATCTCGGTGCCCCCGCGCCCGGCCTCGCCGGGTATTCAGATCGATCTCCGCGGACAGACCGTCGATGAGGCGCTTCAACGGCTGGAGCGATATGTCGATGAGGCGGCGATGGCGGCGCTGCCGTGGGTGCGCATCGTGCACGGCAAGGGCACGGGCAAGCTGCGGAGTGAGGTGCAGCGCTACATCGCCAACCATCCGCTGGTCGCCTCGTATGATATTGCCTCGCAGAATGAGGGTGGCGACGGCGCGACGGTCGCACATCTGGTCACGTCTCGATAAGGGAGGACGGCATCCCGGCGCCACGCAGATCCGTGCGGCTGTCCGGGTGCAGGGAACGAAAAAGGGGCCCGGCTATGCGCCGGGCCCCTTGGTATGATCGACGTGGACGGTCAGTCCTTCTTCTTGCTGCTCTCACTGTCCTTCGTAGCAGCGGGGCTCTCGCTCTTCGGCGTCTCGCTCTTTGACGAAGAACTCTCGCTCTCCTCCTTGCGGCTGCCAGGGACAGCCGTCGAGGACTTGGAGCGGTGGTCCGTCACGTAGAATCCCGAGCCTTTGAAGATGATCCCTGCG
>JAXGUU010000157.1:0-9096 GCA_040774145.1 Anaerolineae bacterium | reverse complement strand
CGCCGTCCTCCCGTGGGAGGACGAGCTCCGGGCCGATGATCAGGCCCCGCGCGGGCTCCTCGGCTGCCGGGTGCCCCGCTGCCGGAGCATGGGGCGTGGTCCGCCATTGATCATCCAGAGGCCACACCCGCTCCGCCAGGGGTGAGGCCAACGCGAGGAGTTGGATGGGGCCCTGTTCGCTATCCAGCACCACCGACCCCACCTTGCCCGGGTCAAAGTGAATCATCCGGCCGCTCGAGAGCCGCTCAACGACCACGGCTCCCCGCTGATGTCGCGGGCGCAGGTCGCCGGGCAGCAGCAGCTCCCCACCTGCGATGTTCCGCACGACGAGCAGCTCGCGACCGGCGACGACCATGTGCAGCAGCGGTTCCAGATTCGTCGTCGCCAACCGGGTACCGGCAAGACGCCAGTGGATCGGCAGCACCGCCACGTCGCCGACATCCAGAGCGATGTCCTCCACAGTCGTGTCGCCGCCATCGGTCAGCTCCAGGGCGGTGAGGTCCATCTCACGCGGGCCGGCCTGGAGACAGGCGACCGTGCCCGCCCACCCCTGACGCGCCCCCAACAGGCGTTCGCCGGGTTCGCTGCGCACCTGAGGTGCCGGGACCGACCCCGTGAGGATGGGACCCAACATCTCCAGGGAGAGGGCCATGCGGCGCACGTGGTAGTAGGTCGCGGACAGCGCGCCGCCCTCGTCGACCGGGGCCCTCCGTCCCGCAGCGGGCTCGGCCCCACCGCCGGTCCACCATCCCCAACGGACGCCGCCGTGTGCAGGCGCCAGCGCCGCGGCGACCCCGCCGCGCGCGAAGGGCCGCAGCATCGCGTGTCGCGCGTGCGTGGCACGCCCCCTCTCCGCCGGAGAAGGGGGCAGCGTGACCCAGGTCAGGGTTGAGGCGCCGTCTTCACGCACAGCACCCCCCGCCGTCGCCTCCGAGGCGGCGATGGCGAGGATCCTGTCGTCGCCCGCTAGGTGCGCCACGTCCTCCGGCAACGCGATCACCTCCCGGACCCCACGGCTGCGCAGCAGCTCGACCAGCGCCGGTGTCCAGCCGGGCGGGCGACGGGCGCCCGTGCAATATCCGGGGTCGATCGCCACCGCGATCACGTTGGACGGTCCGCGCAGGAAGGTCAGCAGGTGATCCCACCACTCAGAGAGGTGCAGAAGGAGATCCGGCGGGGGCCCCGCCGACCCACCGTCGCAGAGGGCGCTCGATCCCGCCAGATCGCGGAGCCAGACCGGCAGCCCCCCGCCGTCGAGATCGTCGTCGATCCGCGGGCCGAGGTGGGCGATCACCCACAATCCGGCCCGTGCGACCTCGTGGAGCAGCCGGGAGAGATCGCGGGGACCGGTGAAGTCGTAGGTGCCCGCGCCGGGGCTATGATAGACCCACGGGAAGGGGATCACCACCGCATTGAACCCGCCCATCCGCAGCCGCTCCAGCACGCCGCGCCATAGATCCGGATGCGGCAGGCTGTCGTACCGCAGGAGGGCCGCCTGGATCAGGGCCGGACCGCCGTCGACCGTGATCGTCTCGGGGGTCACGTCGAGCACCGGCACAGGGACCCCGCTCAGCCGGTGGCCAGCGCGACGGCGATCCGAGCGGCAACGTGCGCGTTCTGAACGAGCAGGCTCTCATTCGCCCGCTGCGTCCGCGCCTCGCTGAGCGCCACCATGTGCTGCAGGATGAAGGGGGTGAGCGCTCTGCCGACGATACCGCGCGCCTCCGCCTCCGCGACTGCCAGGTCGATCAGCGGCGCGACCTCGTCGGCGGGCACCTCGTCTTCAGCCGGGACCGGCACGGCGACGAGCACCGCCTGCCGCAGCCCCAGGGCTCGCTGCGCGCGGACGATCGCGACCACCTCGTCGGCCCCCGCCGCCGCCAGATCGACGGGCAGGCCCGATTGGCGGCTGTAAAAAGCCGGGAACTCCTCCGTCTGCCAGCCGACCACGGGCACCCCCCACGTCTCCAGCCACTCGAGCGTGCGCGGGAGATCGAGGATCGACTTGGCGCCGGCGCACACCACAACCATCGGCGTCGAAGCCAGGATCGGCAGGTCGGCCGACACATCCTCCGGGTGCCCGCGGTGGACGCCACCGATCCCACCCGTGGCGAAGACCTCGATGCCGGCTCGCGCGGCGAGATAGGCGGTCGCCGCCACGGTGGTGCCACCGTGCACCCCTCGCACCCGCGCCAGGGGCAGGTCGCGAACGCTGACCTTGACGGCGGCAGCATCGAGGGCGAGCGCCTCAACCTGAGCGTCGCTCAGGCCCACGTACGGCGCGCCCTGCCAGACGCCGATCGTCGCGGGATAGGCGTTCTCGGCTCTGATCGCGTGCGCCATCCGCCGGCTGATCTCCACACTGGCGGGGTAGGCGAAGCCATGCGTGATCAGGGCCGATTCGAGCGCGACGATCGGCCCTTGCTGTGCCGGCGCCGAACGGACCCCGTCAGAGCGGATCAGCGAGAGGTCGTCCATCTAGCCGATGAGCAGCCTTTCCGCCAGCGCCGCGTAGGCCCGTGCCGCGGCATAGACCTGCTTCGGGCTCACCCACTCGTCGCTACGATGGGCGAGCGAGGGATCCCCGGGTCCGAACCCCACGGTCGGCACTCGCGCGACCGTGGCCGTGTACGCGCCCTCGGTCGCAAAACACCACCGCGTGACACCCGGGCGCAGGCCCACGTCACGCGCGGCCTGCAACATCGCCTGCACCAGCGGATGCCGCTCGTCGAACACCCACGGCAGCGAGGCCCGCCGTGCAGGTAGCACCTGACCGGTATGCGTGGTCACCTCGTGCTCGATCACCCGAACGTCGGCTTTCACACCTTCCCGGGCAATGATGCGCTGGATCTCCAGCAGGGCCATCGCCTCGGTCTCGCCGATCGTTAGCCGCCGGTCGAGGAACATGTCACAGCGATCGGGAATCGCGTTGCGGCTGGCGCTGTGCGACGAGATCTCGGTCACGGCCAACACGCCCGGCCCCAAAAAGGGATCGCTCATCAACTGATCCGCCAGGATCTCGAGGCCGAAGAGGAGACGCGCGCCGGCGTAGATGGCGTTCTCGCCGAGCTCCGGCGTCGATGAGTGCGCCGAACGCCCCTTAACAGTGAGCATCATCTCCAAATGCCCACGCTGCGCCCGCACCACCTGCAGGTCGGAGGGCTCGGCGATCACCACCCAATCGGGCCGTAACCGCTCATCCGCGAGCAGCGCCCGGGTGCCTGTGCCCTCAGAGGGCTCTTCAAGGCCCACGCAGGCCACGACGACGGATCCGGACAGCTTGTCCCGGCGTCGTGCCAGCAGCGCCGCACCGTGGACCGTCGCCGCAAGCCCACCCTTCATGTCCGCCGCGCCCAATCCGTAGAGCCGTCCCTCCCGTTCCACGGCAGCGTAAGGGTCCACGCTCCACGTCTGAGGGTCTGCGATGTCGACCGTGTCCATGTGGCTGTTGAGCATCAGGATCGGCCCCGTGGCCGGCCCGATGCGCCCCACCACATTGCCGGCCCCATCCATCCACGCCTCGTCGTAGCCCAGCCGTTCCATCTCCTCAAGGATCGCCGCGGCGACGGCGCTCTCGTGACCGGATGGGCTGGACGTGCGCACCAGGTGCTGCAGAAACTCACGTAGTGCTTGCTGCTCGGTCTGTGTCAACTCCCAACGGGACATAGGCTCTCCAGAGGTGGGGCGGCGGGATGGAGCAGGCGATCAATAAGCTCCGTCGCGCGCCAGGACTTTGGGTACCGTGCGCATCATGATACTGAGGTCGAGCCAGGGCGACCAGTGTTCAATGTAGTATAGGTCCAACAGGACCATCTCGTCAAAGGTCAGCTCGCTCCGCCCGCTGACCTGCCACAGGCCCGTGAGGCCGGGAGGCACGGAGAGACGCTTGTGATGCCAGTGGCGGTATTCCGCGACCTCTGCCGGTATCGGCGGTCGCGGCCCCACCCAGCTCATCTCACCCCGGAGGATGTTGATGATCTGCGGCAGCTCGTCCAGGCTGGTCCGGCGTAGGAGGCGCCCCACCCGCGTCACGCGCGGATCGTCACGCATCTTGAAGAGCGGCCCATCGGCCTCGTTATAGGCCTTCAGGTCCTCCAGCTCGCGCTCGGCCCCCTCACGCATCGTGCGGAACTTGACGATTCGGAAGGGTCGGTGGTCCTGGCCTACACGCTCCTGCTTGAAGAAGATGGAACCGGGCGAGTCCACCTTGATCGCTATCGCGATCAACAAGAGGAAGGGCCAGCCGACGATGAGCGCGGCGATGGACAGCGCGATATCGGTCAGCCGCTTGAACGTCAGTTCCCCGCGGGTGAACGCGATGTCCTGGATCTCGATCAGCGGCAGTCCACCCAGGTCACCCACCTGCACCCGGCTCAAGCTCATCTGAAACAGGTCCGGCACGAGCCGGGCCTTGACATCGCGCCGCGCGCACGCGCGCAGCACGCTGAGGATGCGCCGGTGGTAGTTCCACGGCAACGTGATGATCACCTCGTCGACCTCTTGCCCGTCGATGAGCTGCGAGAGATTGTCGACCGAACCGAAGCCGCAGAAGCGCCCGATCTTCCCCATCCCCTTGTCCGGGTTGTCGTCGACGTAGCCCACGATCTCATACCCCAGGTCGGGACGGGCGACCACCGTGCGCATCACCCGCCGCCCCACCTCGCCGGCGCCCACGATCACGATGCGCTTCACGCCGATGCCCCGCTTACGCAACTCACTCTGAATCGCCAGAGCCAGGAATCGGTTCAGCGTGATCAGGGCGATCATAAAGACCCCGCCCTCGAACAGCAGCAACCGCGAATAGACCAGGGGTGTGAAGACAAACGACCAGGCCAACGCGACGACCATCGCTAGTCCCACAGCGTTGATAATGAGGAAGAGATGGTCCAACCACACGCGACCCCGCCAGTCGTGGTAGGACCCGGTCGCCCACAACACCGCGGGCACGCCCAGGGAGAAGAGGACGTTGAAGGGCAGATAGGCGCCAAAGGGAGCATCAAAGGCCACGTCGAGGAACCACTGCAGCCGATAGCGCAACAGGTAGGCCAGGGCCATCGCGAGATTGACCATCACGATATCCAGCACCACGACCCACCACGGCGCGCGCTCGCCCCTCCGCGTCTTCATCGTGTCACCACCCGCCGGTAGACCTGGGCCGTCTCGCGGGCCGCCGTCTCCCAGGAGAAGGTCGCCGCATGAGCGAGCCCCTGTGCGCGCAACTGCGCTCGCAGCTCGTCATCGGTCAGCAGCCGCTGCAGGCCTGCCGCGATCTCATCCTCGTCCTCAGGATGCACGGCAAGCGCACCGGCGCCGCCCGCCTCGGGCAGCGACGTCGTGGACGAGGTGAGCACCGGCGTTCCGCACGCCAGCGCCTCGATCACCGGCATGCCGAGCCCCTCATAGATGGATACATAGGCGAAGACATCGGCGGCATTATACCAGAGCGCTTGATCCGTCGTAGGGACAAATCCCGGGAAGTGCACGCGCTCCTGCAGCTCAAGGCGCTCGACCTCCTGGAGGAGATCGTGGAAATACCATCCCTGAGCGCCGGCGAGCACCAGGTGCAGCTCCCGATCGCGCTGTTTCGCGAAGGCCCGCACCAGGCGGATCAGGTTCTTCCGCGGTTCGAGCGTCCCGAGATAGAGCACGAAGCGCGCCGGCAGCCCCTCTCGCCGCCTGAAGTCATCCACCTCGTCCTGCGGCAGGGGCCTGAAGCGGGGCGCGACACCGTGGTAGACGCGCGTGACGCGGCTCTCCGGCACCCTCAGCAGCGTGACCACCTCACGCGCCGCGTGATCCGACACCGCGATCACGGCTTGCGCGCGGCGACAGGCGATCCCGGTCAGCGTGCTCAGATAGAGCCGGTTGCCGGGCTTGAAAAAGGCCGGGTAGCGCATGAAGCTCAGGTCGTGCACGGTGACCACCTGTGGGCAGGACGACAGCAACGGCCCGACGAAGGCCGGACAGTGCAACAGGTCGGCCCGCAGCCTGCGGGCCAGGATGGGCAGCACCGTCTGCTCCCAGAGGATGCGCACCGCCGGACGCTGCGTGGGAAGCCGAGCGTGCCTCACAGGCAACCCCACATCCGCAGCCGGCGACGCCGCCGGGCCCGTGAGGACATCGAAGCGTAGGCCCCTGGCGTCCCGTCCGAACTGCGCGAGCAGGTTCGCGATGTAGACAGAGATGCCCGCGCTTCGATACGAAGCGTCGCTCGAGAGCAGGTGTGCGTTGAACACCACAAGAGGAGGCTGTGAGTTCATAACATAGTATTATAGTCGCCTTCGCACCCCTGACAAAAACCTATCAACCCCACCCCTGCCCTTCCGGGAAGCTCGCCGGCCCGTCGCGTGGCACCCGTCCCGACGTCCGACCCCTCACTGCGTTACGTGGCGCTCGTCCGGCTTCCCGGAAGGTGGTTCGCCGGACCTACGCACGTGCCCTTCCGGGAAGCTCGCCGGCCCGTCGCGTGGCACCCGTCCCGACGTCCGACCCCGCGCTGCGTTGCGTAGACCTCATCCGGCTTCCCGGAAGGTGGTTCCCACGCCGAGTCCCCTTGACTTGTCAGTCAAGGGGACTCAGCTAGAATGAAGCCGAATGCTATGAATGACAGAGATCCGACGCACGCACGCGCTTCTCAGAGCAGCGACCTCCCAGCCGTCCACCTGATCGTCCACGGACGCGTCCAGGGGGTGGGGTTCCGCTATTTCACGCGGGTCAGCGCGCAGCGGGCCGGCGTCGTCGGCTGGGTCCGCAATCGCGAGGACGGCACCGTCGAGGCGTGGGCCGAGGGCAGCGAGGAGCGGCTGAAGCAGTTCATCCAAGCCCTTCACCGTGGCCCGTCCCACAGCCACGTGACACAGATCGAGACAACCTGGGAGCCTGCGACCGCGCGCACGCCCTCCGCGGTGCGCCTCCGCAGCTTCCACATACGGGACTAACCGATGCTCAAGAAGACCGAGAGCCTCGCCTGGCTGGTGCTGACCCTTGCGTTTTCCATCTGTGTCCTGTTAGCCATCGGGGTGCCGATGGCCACGCGCCGCTACATCCTCACCAGTGTCCGACCGATGGACATCGTCCTCCAACACCGTGAGGGCACCGTCACGATCCAGCCTCCCGGTAGCAACTCACCCATCGTCGTGAACGGCACCGTCGAGGTGCTGCCGAGAAGCACCATTCGCGGCGACAGCGACGCCGACGCCCTGTTGCTCTTCTACGAACCCGACCGGCCCGAATCACCGATCGCCGCGATTCAGCTCTACGGCACCACGAATCTCATCGTCAGCAGCGCACGCGCCCCGCGCTTCGCCGCCAGTCCCCTGCCCCACCGCATCCAGCTGCTGATCACGCGGGCGCGCAACATGCACCCGTCGATCTTCGGGAACGGGCGGGATGCGGAACTCATAGCCGATACGCCGCAGGGCACCATCCGGCTGGAGGAGGGCGCCTTCCGACTGGATATCGAGCAGGAGCAGACGGTCCTCATCGTCAACGCCGGGCGAGCCGTGATCACCGACCCCGCGTCGGGTGAGGCCCTGGCCCTTGTGCCCCTACAGCGGACCCAGATCACCGCGGCGGGAATCGGTGACATCTACGTGGGCGCCCGTGATCTCCTGAGCAATCGCAACGGCGACTTCGAGGAGCCCCTCGAGGACTCGTGGACCATCTACCGCGACTGGTACGACACCGAAGAGGACGGCGGAACGGTGATCCAGACGCAGCTCGGCGATCACCAGCGCGTTGTCTACTTTGAGCGCGCCGGCGAGAGCCACGCCGAAACCGGCATCCGCCAGGAACTCAACCAGGACATCCGCCAGGTGAGCTCCCTCCAGGTCCGGGCCCGCGTGCGCATCGGCACCCAGACGCTGCCGGTCTGCGGCTCCGTCGGCACCGAGTGCCCCATCATGATCCGCATCTACTACATCGACCAGGAAACCGGGGGGCTGCGCGAATGGTTGCAGGGCTTCTATGCGCGCGAGGGCGATAACGCACCTTTCTGCCAGATCTGCCGCGACTGGAAGCCTGAGCACATCAAGATCCCCCAGGATGTCTGGTATGACTACGAATCGCCCGACCTGCTGCCCTTGCTCAGGGCCCAGAATATCAACCCGGCCGCGCTGCAATCCATCGAGATCTATGCCTCAGGATGGACCTATGGCTCGGCCATCGATGAGATCGCGATTCTCGTCGGTGACTGACGTCGACCCACATCGGAGCTAGCCGCTTATGACCACGCCTCACAAACCAACCTCTTACCCGATTGGAAAGCTGCCTCAGGCGGACCTGGTGCGCCTGTTGGATCACGCGCTGCCCCGTCCCGACCCGCGCGTCGTCTTCGGTCCGGGATTGGGTCGGGATGCTGCCGTGATTGACTTCGGTGAGCGCTACCTCGTCGCCAAGACCGATCCCATCACCTTTGCCACCGACGAGATCGGCTGGTATGTCGTGCACATCAATGCCAACGACGTCGCCTGTTTGGGCGCACGACCGCGCTGGTTCATCGTGACCCTGCTCTTGCCGGAGAAGCGGACGCCCCAGGCGATGGTTGAGCTGATCTTCAACCAGATCCGGGGTGCAGCGGAGGAGCTAGGGGTCAGCGTGGTAGGAGGCCATACCGAGATCACCCACGGCATCGATCGCCCCATCGCCGTCGGCGCCATGTTCGGCGATGTGGCCCCCGCGGACCTGGTGCGCTCGGATGGCGCCCAGGTGGGCGATGCGCTCATCCTGACCAAGGGCATCGCCGTGGAAGGCACCGCCATCGTGGCGCGCGAGCTCGGCGAGCAGCTGCAGCGCACGCTCGCGCCTGACCTGGTAGCACGCGCCGCGGACTTCCTGCACCATCCGGGGATCAGCGTCGTGCCGGATGCGCTCATCGCCACCGGGGCCGGGGCCGTGCACGCGATGCACGACCCGACCGAGGGCGGCGTCGCCACCGGTATCCACGAGCTGACCGCCGCGGCGGGCTTGGGCGCGACGATCGACACCGCCGCGCTGCCGATTTTCGCCGAAACACGCGCTATCTGCGCGGCGCTCGACCTCGACCCCCTGGGGCTCATCGCCTCGGGAGCCCTGCTGATCTCCGTGGCCCACGAGGAT
>JAXGUU010000156.1:0-9098 GCA_040774145.1 Anaerolineae bacterium | reverse complement strand
TGCCGTCAGGCCCCACCAGCTCGCTCAGGATCACCTCCTGCAGCCGGCTGCTGTCCTGCGCCTCGTCCTCAAGGATGTAGGGCCAGCGGTGGCGCAGCCGGCCCAGGAAGGCCGGATCGAGGCGCAGCGCCTGCAGCGCCAGCCGGATCAGGTCCTCGAAGTCCACCGCGCCGCGGTAGGCGAGGGCGCGCTGATAGTCGGCGTAGATCGAACAGCCCATGTCGAGCAGCCGTATCTCGTCGGGGAAGCTCTCCAGCATAAAGCGCAGGTTGGCGGGCGTGATCTGCATGTCCTTAGCCTGTTTGATCAGCGCCGTGACCGCCCGGACGACCAGATCGGGCCAGCGGACGGTGCGCGCCTGCTGGGCCCGATAGCCTTCCAGCTCGAGACTGATGTAGTCGTCGACCAGCTCGGGATGCGACTGCAGCCACGCCATCGCCACATCGCGCAGGATGCCCCCGGACGTCGTCTCGTCCACGATGCTGAAGTCATCGGAGAGCCCCACCAGGCCTGGACGCTCGCGCACGATGTCGTGGGCCAGCCCGTGGAGGGTGCGCACACGGTAGCCCACCCCCGGTAGCAGCCCTCGCGCGCGCACAAACCCGGCGACGCGACCGGAGAAATTGCTCACCGCCGAATTGACCAGCGTGACGATGAGCACCTCCTGATCGTCCTCCAGCCCGCCTTCGGCGACGAGTCGCGCCGCCAGGGCCGAGAGCGTCCAGGTCTTCCCGCTGCCCGGCACCGCCGAGACGCCCATCTTGCCATCGGTGTAGGCGAGGACGGCAGCTTGCTTGGGCCGGGGCTCAAAATCGGGTACCACAGACATGGTCAGAGTTGGACCTCCGCCCGCACCGTGCCGGCGCGCTCATGGCGCGCGACCAGCTTCACGGCACCGCCCTGCGGCGCGTGCACCACCCACTCGACCTTGATGCGATCCTCCGTGGCGCCATCGCCGCTCATGAACGCCTCCGTGTAGGCCCGCCCCTCGAGCTGGCCCAATTCCTCGCGCAGCTTGCCGGTCTCCAGCGTGGCCCCCTCGGGAAGCTCGATCTCGCAGACGAGGCCACGGACCACCTTCTTCTCCAGAGCCTTCTTCGTGACGTAGGAGGGCAGCCAGCCCGTGTTGTGCACCACCAGGCGCACGCGGTAGGCCCCATCGCCCAACGCCTTCGCCGAGGCCTCAAAGAGCTCGAGCTTCGGCGAGATCAGGGCCGACCAGAGCAGCCACTTGGGAAAGAGGGCCATCTCCCGCTCCAGGAAGGGCTTCGGTGGATTGCGGAACGCGTAGACGTGATCCCAACCGCCCAGCTCCACGCGACCGAGCTGCGGATGCTCGAACGGATACCAGTCGACGTAGCCCTTGCCCCCAAGCACGTCATCGCTCCACGCGAGCATCTTCAGATCGTCCTCCACCGGGTGCTCACGGTACCAGCCGATGAAGTCGTGATCCTCGATCCCCGCCTGACCCTCGGGGTTCCAGATCTCCACGGTCCAGGCGAAGGCGCCCATCTGCTCGTAAAGCCAGGTGTCGAAACCGCCCGTGATGACCTGCTTGGGGTGATAGCGGAAGTCGTGGTAGACCGAGACGTTGGGATAGCCCGTGATCTCGGTCCCGCGCTTCCCGATCTTCTGAAAGGTCCACAGATCCTCGACCGGGAACTCCTTGTCATCGCGGTCGTCGTAGGGGCGCAGCAGCACGCCGCCGTAGGTGTGGAAGGCGACGCCGCCGACGATGTTGTGGTGATCGGCGATGAAGTGCACCATCGCCCGCACCTCGGGCTCCGACGTGGGATAGGGACCGGCGCCCCGCTGCTCGTTCTCCTGGCGCCAGTGCTCCGGGAAGTTCCGGTTCAGGTCCAGACGCTCCTTCTTGGGCTGGATCGTGATCGTGACGCCGTCGTAGTCCTCGACCTTGCCCTCCGGCAGCAGCCGGTAATACTGACCGCCCGACTCCGTCGGGTCGCGCCGCACCAGCAGGCGCGGGTCCTCGTCACAGACCTTCCACGCGCCGTTGGGATCGGGCAGCCGCATCATCAACATCCGTCCATCGCCGTCGATATCCTCGACCACCAGTCCGCCCAAGGGGTCTTCATCGTAGGGATAGGGGCGCGTGCTCGAGCGAATGTACCTTGGCTTGTCCGCCAGCGCCCACTCCGCGCCGTCGGGGTTGACGCGCGGCACGATGTAGTAGACACGACTGTCCAGCACCCGCGTCACCTCCGGATCCTCGCCATAGCGGCTCAGGAGGTAGTGGAGAAAGGTGAGGCAAGCCGTCGACGCCGAGACCTCCGTGGCGTGGATGTTGCCGTCCACCCAGAAAGCCGGCTTCTCGCGGTCATCACCCGTCTCGGAGCTGGTGACCACGACCAGCCAGATATCGCGCCCCTCGTGGCTCTTGCCCAAGCTCTCCAGGCGGACGAGCCCCGGATGCGCTTCGGCAAAGCCCTGAAGCAGGTCCGTCAGATCATCGTAGCGGTAGAACCTGTCGAATGCGATTGAGTCCATCATAGACCTCCAAGGTTGGTGAGTAGCAGAGCGTCATCATCGCTGCCGCGAACCCCCGTGGCCCTCCTGAGCCTCATAACTGCCGCAACACGCGCTGGAAGGCGCGCAGCAGCACGCCCTCCTGCTCATAGCCCTGCTCCGAGAGCTCGCACAGTCCGAGATAGAGCTCGTGCCGGCAGCGCCGCAGCAGGCCCATCGCTAGCCGCTGCAATGAGGACTGGCGCAGCGCAAACTCGTCGGCATCGGTCCAGAGCTTGCCCGGCATCCAACGCCGGCTGAGCACGTAGGGATGGGTGAGCGGCTGGTAGAGGCGCTCCCACCACCCCTGACCGCCAACGTTCAGCCAGAACTGAATATCGACCGGTCGGTTGGCGAGCAGGAAGGTGTACGCCGGCGCCAACAGCACCGCGTCCTCGGGCTCAGGGCGCCAGAGCTGCAGATACTGGGCCGCGATGACGCCGTCGCGCACCATCTCGAGATATTCCTGTCCGAGCGACTTGCCCTCCAGATCGAGGGTCGACCAGCGGAACTTCCGGACCGACTCAATCAACATCGCCGCCATCCGCCCGGCATCGAAGTCGCGATGGAAGCCGAAGCCCGGCTGCGACAGCACCTCGCCGAAGAGCCGTGCCAGCGCATGGTCGAGCGGCGGCGCCACGTCCGACGCCGCCGCCTGCTCATGGTAGCGCTCGAGCCCGCCGCGCAGTGCAGCGTATCGCTCGCCGCAGGTGAATGTGATCCGTTCCTGTATCTCCGGCTTGATCTCGTCGAAGGCGCCTAGTGCGGGCATCCCCTCTCGAGGACGGTAGACGATGTCGGCGAGCAGTTGCGCCCGCACAAGATCCAGATCGGCAATCGCGTGGCGCAGGGCATAGGCCACATCGTACTTCGAAGGTACGATGTGCCATGCAGGGTGGGCCAGCGCCGCCAACGTCAGGAGCGTCTGGGTGGCGGGCTCCTCGCGCAGCGCCCGCGAGGGGCGGTGCGAGCGGGTCGGCACATCGGCCTGCGCAAGACGGTGGGCCAGGGAGAAGCGCAACGCATCGGTGAGGAAGGGCGCCAGGACCACGATCTCGCGCGGAGGCACGCCCCGGTCGTGGACGAGAGCGGCGATGCGCTCGGTCACCCAGTCCAGCATCTCGGGATGGAAGCGCTGGTGTCCGAAGTGCAACACCTCGCGCACACCGGCCAGATCGGGTTCCGTGACCGGTTCCCCCTCCGGCTGTGGCGCGCCGATCTCGTCAGCATCGCCGGCCGAGTGAGGATCGGTGACGTCATCTTCAGCACCGTCACGAGCCGCAACCGGCGCGAGCGCGCGTGAGAGCACGCGGCCCAGCCCTGCCATCGCCGACGAGATGACCAGGGACTCGGTGAACTCGACCCGCTCGTTACAGAGATCGCGCAACATCGCGCCGCTCCGCGGATCGGCGCCGAGGAAGCTGCGGTACCCGGCGTTGCGGTCGAAGACGACGAGGGCCGACTCGGTCGTGCCGAGCCAATCGTAGAGCAGATCGTGAGCAACCGGCGTGTCCTCCTCCACGTTATCGATGATCAGGTGGCGGTAGGTCTCGGTCAGATGATCGCGGCAGAGCGGCTCCTGCCAGAGATGCTCGGCGAAGAGCATCATCTGCAGGGAGAAGTCGAGCAAGTTGTGCTCGAGGCAGTAGCGCCGGAAGTGGAGCGCGCAGGTTTCGGCCTGGTCGTAGATCCTGGCCTGCGAGAGCTCTCCTATCCAGGCCCCCTTCAGCCGCTCGGCGATCTCGTTGGGCGGAAAGCCGACCACCGCCGACTTGTTGAGGTTGTCGAGGATCTGGCTGTAGAGGCGGCTGCGGTCAATCGTGATCGACTCGAAGTAACCTTCGCGCGCGATCAACGGCCCGACCACGCGGGCTACGTAATATTGCGCCGTCTCCAGGGTGAGGAAGATCGGGCGGGCCTCGGGATCACCGAAGCCGGCCTCCTCGGCCACCAGAGGCCAGAACAGGTCGATCATCCGGCGGGCCAAGCCACCGATTGTCGCAACGGTGACGATGCCGCCGGCGATGAGGTCGGGCGCACGCAGCGCCTCGTCGTAGGGCCGGGCCAGCGTGCGCTGGGGGGTGACGATCAGCAGCTCATCCGCGGGCACCCCGGCATCAAGGAGGTGGCGCAGTCGCGCCACGGCGGCGGTCGTCTTGCCGGTCCCCGCCACGCCCTCGGCGTAGATCCTTCGCGCCGGCGGCGCGTGGGCCACGTCGAGCTGTCGAGGTGTCAAGGCCAAGGTTGTCATGAAGGTTCTCCCGGGTTACGCGGGCCGCCATCAGAACGGCTGTTCAACATTGTACCCGGGTCCCCGCAGGCGGCAACCTCGTGGGGGGGCATCCAGGGGGCGCTCCACGCGGCACCATCTCCGGGAATCCCGCTCAAGGGCCAAGCCCGAGCAGCCTCGGGACGCGGGCCTTGAGCGGTTGCCCGCCTCAAGAGGCAGCAAAGGTTCGCTCTTCTGGGCGCCTTCGTCAGACCACCGCCCAAGGCCTCCAGAAAGCCCTTGGGCGGGAAGCCTAGCGCCGGCGGTGCACGGCCTCGACCACGACCGCCACGGCGCGATCGATCTCATCGACGGTGGTGAAGCGGCCCACCGAGAAACGCACGGTGCCCATGGCCCAGACCTGGGGCACGCCCATCGCCTGCAGCACCGCCGAGACGGTCACCTGGTCGGCGTGACAGGCAGCCCCCGCGGAGGCGGCGACCTCCTCGCCGATCTCCGCCAGCAGCTCGTTGGCGCGGACGTCGCGGAAGCTGAGGCTCGCCGTATTGGGCAGGCGCTGCTCCGGATGCCCGTTGAGTCTGACGCGCTCCTCGCCTAGGGCGTCCAGGAGCTCTGCCTGCAACCGGTCGCGCAGGCCCTCAAGGCGCGCGCGCTCCTGTACCGGATCGCGGGCCGCGATCTCGCACGCTTCGCCCAATCCCACGATCTCGAGCACATTCTCCGTGCTCGGACGACGGCCCTGCTCCTGCCCGGCACCGTGGAGCAGGTTCGCGAGCTCCACGCCATCCCGGATGTAGAGCGCGCCGATCCCCTTGGGCGCGTAGAGCTTGTGACCGGCGATGGAGAGCAGATCCACTCCCAGCTCATCCACCCTGGCAGGGATCTTGCCCACCGCCTGGGCCGCGTCGGTGTGGAAGAGCGCCCCGTGGGCGTGCGCGATCTCGGCGAGGTCGGCGATGGGCTGGATCGTCCCGACCTCGTTGTTGGCCTGCATGATGCTCACCAGACGCGTGTCCGGCGTCATCGCGCGTGCCAGCTCCCCGGGGTCCACCCTGCCCATCGCATCCACCGCCAGGTAGGTGACCCTGAAGCCCTGTGTCGCGAGCCATCTGCATACCTCGACCACCGCCGGATGCTCAACCGCCGAGGTGATGATGTGCCCCCGACGCTCGGGCTTCGCCAGGACCGCGCCCTTGATCGCGTAATTGTTGCTCTCGGTGCCCCCGCTGGTGAAGATGACCTCCCCGGGGCGGCAGCCCAACAGCGCCGCGACCTGCCCGCGAGCGCGCGCCACCGCATTGCGTGCGATCACGCCATAGGGATGTGTGCTCGAGGGGTTGCCGAAATGCTCAACCAGGTAGGGCACCATCGCCTCGGCGACCTCCGGGTCGATGGGCGTCGTCGCATTGTAGTCCAGATAGATCGGTTTCATCGTCATCACTCCTTTCCGCCATGTAGTGTAGGGTACCACCTCCACGAGCGGGCGGCAATGGGGACAACCAAGCGAGACCCGCGCTCCTGGACGCGCGACGGCCTCGCAGTACAATGGGCCGACAACACCCACGAGCGACGGAGGACAATACCGATGCCAACCGAGACGATGACACCGAAGGAGCGCTGGCTGGCGGTACTGCAGCGCGAGACCCCTGACCGGCTGCCGACTGACTACTGGGCCACGCCGGAGGCCACGGCCAACCTGATGGCCTACCTGGGCGTTGACACCCCGTCGGCGATGTTCGAGCGCCTGCACATCGACATCCTGATCACCGTCGGACCCCGCTACGTCGGCCCTCCGATCGCGCCCGACGCCGATATGCACGGCATTCACTACCGTGACGTCGACTATGGCACCGGCGTCTATCGCGAGGCCATCGATCACCCGCTGGCACGCTTCAACTCGGTGGAGGAGATCGCCGACCACTACACTTGGCCCTCCGCCGACTGGTTCGACTACGCCGTGATCCCCGACCAGATCCGGGGAAAAGAGGCCTACCCCATCCGCGGCGGCGGGTCGGAGCCCTTCCTCACCTACTGCAGCCTCCGCGGTCTGGAGCAGGCCTATATGGACCTGGCGGTGAACCCGGAGATGGTCCACTACTGCCTGGATCAGCTCTTCGACTTCTGCTACGAGAACACCACCCGCATCTACGAGGCCATCCCGGGCAAGGTCAATGTCTCCTACGTGGCCGAGGACATGGGTTCGCAGACCTCACTGCTCTTCTCACCGCAGCAGATACGCACCTTTCTGATCCCAAGGATGAAGCGCATGATCGACCTGGCCCATGGCGCCGGCGCCTATGTCTTCTTCCACAGCGACGGCGCCGTCCGCAAGATCATCCCCGATATGATCGCGGCGGGGATTGACGTGCTCAACCCGATCCAGTGGCGCTGCAAGGGGATGGAACGCGAGGGCCTCAAGCGCGACTTCGGGTCGCAGCTCATCTTCCACGGCGCCGTGGACAACCAGCAGACCCTGCCCTTCGGCACGGTCGACGACGTGCGCCAGGAGGTGTTGGACAACATCGAGGTGCTCGGTGCCGGTGGGGGCTACATCCTGGCGCCCTGCCACAACATTCAGGCCAATACCCCGCCCGAGAACATCGTGGCGATGTACGAGACCGCCTACGAGCACGGCTGGTGCTGAGCTACCTTCCGGGTTGCTCAAGCCCGAGTCCGCTCGGGCCGGCAACCCGGAAGGACAGAGACCTGACCGTCAGTCCTGACCGTGCAGGTAGAGATCCCAGCCGAGGTAGGTATCGATCGCCTCGTGCAGCACGGAAGCCACATGCCCCCGCGTGACAGCCGTGTGATGCTCGAAGCCGTTCTTGCACATCACGTCCATCAGCCGCTGCAGGTTCGGCACCCGTAGCACCGCCGACCCACCCTGGAAGTTGCCGACCGGATCATCGGTGATCTCGCCCTCGCCCAGGTAGGCCTTGAGGGCGCCACGCGGATCATCGGTCGAGACACGGAAGAAGGTCATCGGGCCTGGAGCCGCCTGTCCCTTGATCGCGCCGAAGCAGCGGTCGGAGCCCAGCGAGGCCCCGAGGATGTCGAGATTCGAGATCTCGACCTCGCGCCCCATGAAGCTCTTGGGGAAGTTGCTGCAGTGGGTGTTGATGCACATATCGCGGTCGTCGCCGTAGTTGTTGTTCCAGTCCTGGAAGGACGGGGCGTTGCCCGAGGCCAACAGCAGCGCGTACATCGAGACCGCACCCATCACGTCGACCTCACAGGCGCTCGGCAACAACCGGTCGCCCATCATCGCCATCGAGACGCAGGTGGCGCAGCCGTAGTTCTTCTGGATCGAATCCCAACACTCCACCGCGCTGGCATCGCACTCGTTCTCGTCCATCCAGCGGTCCATCGTCACGGAGAGCTTGGCCTGCTTGAGGACGTTCTCGGCGGCGATCGTGGCCGGGATGCGCCCGTAGTCACGGATCTCCGCGAGTTTGGCCTGCACCGCCACGTCATCGTCCGTCAGTGACTGCGCGCCGAAGATGATCTCGGACAGGTCCACCGGGACGACCGTAATGCCCGTGCTCTGAAGCAGCTTCTCGCTGTAACGCACGGTCTGGAACGCCGCCGGGCGCGCCCCGATGGCGCCGATACGCGCGTGGCGCAGCCCCTTCACGACACGGCAGACGGCAGCGAAGAAGTCCAGGTCTCCCGCAAATTCAGGGCTCCCGAGGGCATACGTGTGATAGGTCGTGTTCGTGAACGGGATGCCGTACTGGTAGAGGTTGTTGCAGACCGAGAGCTTGCCGCAGAAGGCATCGCGGCGCTCAGCCACCGAGAGCTTGTCCACCTCGTCATCGCACGCCACCACGAGCACCGGCACGTCAAGCCCCGACATCTCAAGCGTCTCGACGACCGCAAGCTCATCGCCGAAGTTGGGCAGGACCACGACCACCCCGTCGATCCGCGTAGCATGCTCGCGGAAGAGCTGCGCCGCCAGCTTGGCGTGCTGCCGGGTCTCGATGGCACCACACGGCGTCGCCTCTTCCGGTGTGATCACATAGTCAAAGCCTTTAGCATCGAGGATCTCCAGCAGCTCCCGCCGCGCCCCAAGGGCCAGTTCGGCGTTGAAGAAACCACGCGTGCCCACAATCAGGCCAAAACAGCTCTTCTTCTCCATCATGCGCATCGATCGTCTCCTCCTGGCTCAGTCTGCGTTCAGCAAGGCCTCGATCGCCGGGGCGATATCCGCCGGCTCTACGTTCGGCTCGAAACGCTCCACGACGTTTCCCTCTTGATCCACCAGGAACTTGGTGAAGTTCCACTTGACCGCCTTGATGCCCAACGCGCCCGGCGCCTGCTTCTTCAGGTACTTGAAAAGCGG
>JAXGUU010000155.1:0-9203 GCA_040774145.1 Anaerolineae bacterium | reverse complement strand
TCGAGACGGCCTCGTCGGCGACGATGATGCGCGGGTTGACCGTGAGCGCGCGTGCCACCGAGACACGCTGTCGCTGACCCCCGCTCAATTGATGCGGGTACTTGGTGATGAAGTCCTCCACCGGCGCCAACCCCACCGTCGTCAGCAGCTCCGCCACGTGCTCCGCGGCCTCCCTGCGGTTACTCACCAGGTGATGGTGAAGCAGGGGCGTACTCAGCATCTTGTAGACCGTGTGGCTCGGATTCAGCGAGGCATAGGGATCTTGATGGATGATCTGCACGCCCAGCCGGAAACGCTTGAAGTTGCGCCCCTTCTTGCCGTCCTCCTCCCAGATGTTCTGCCCCTCGAAGATGACGTTGCCCTCAGTGGGCTTGAGCAGACCGGCGACCATCTTGCCGGTCGTCGTCTTGCCGCAGCCGCTCTCACCGACCAGGCAGACGACCTCGCCCGGGCGAATGCCGAAAGAGACATCGTCGACCGCCGTGACCTGCTCCTTGCGTGAGCCGAACTTGCGTACCAGGTTGCGTGCCTCGATCAGGTAGTCGCTCATAGCGGTCGCTCCCCCGTCCTCTCTGCCAGCCGCGCCTGCAGATCCGCAGCATCGCGTTCCACCAGATGCGTGTTGAAGCAGGCCACGATGTGCCCCTCTTCGCCGATCGGCTCGAGCTGCGGCTCATGTTCGATACACTGCTGCGTCGCGTACGGGCAGCGTGGGTGGAACTTACAGCCGGGCGGCGGATCGATCAGGTCCGGCGGCACACCCGGGATCGATACAAGGTCCTGGAAGTCGCCGGTGACCGTCGGGACCGCGTGGATCAACCCCAAGGTGTAGGGATGGGTCGGCTGGTAGAAGATGTCCTCCACGCTGCCCAGCTCCACAATGCTCCCGGCGTACATGGTCGCGACCCGGTCGGCAAGCTCCGCCGCGGTCGAGAGATCGTGCGAGATGAAGAGCATCGAGAAACCGAGATCGGCCTTCAGCCGTCGCAGCAGATCGATGATCGTCCGCTGTGTGAGGATATCAAGCGCCGTCGTCGGCTCGTCGAGGATCAACACCTGCGGCGTGAGCAGCAGGCTCATCGCCAGGAGCACACGCTGGCGCATACCACCGCTCAACTCGTGGGGATAGGCGTGGATGACGCGCTCCGGATCGAGCTGCACGAACTCCAACAGCTCCATCGCGCGCTCATAGGTCTCATCCCGCGAGGCCACGCCGTGGGCGCGCGCCGTGTCGAATATCTGTTCCCGGATGCGCAACACCGGGTTGAACGCGTTGAGGGCCGACTGGAAGACCATGGCGCACTCACGCCAGCGGAAGCGGCGTAGGTCGCGGCTGTTGAGATTGAGGACGTCGAGTTCGCGACCATCGCGGCGATAGATCACACGGCCCTGAGTGATCGTCGCCGCCTTGACGAGCAGGCGGATCAAGGCCAGGCCCAGCGTCGTCTTGCCGCAGCCGCTTTCGCCGATCAGGGCCAAGCTCTCCTCGGCGCGCAGGTCGAGGCTGACGCCACGCACGGCGCGCACGCAGCCGCGGCGGACCTGATACTCGACCCACAGATCCTCGATGGACAACGGTGGCGCCTGTTCCACAGCTCGAGCGACTCGGTGAGGCATCTCTGTCCTGTAGTCAGTCATTGCCCTATCCCGTCCGCAGCCTTGGGTTGAAGATCTCTTCGAGCGAGCGGCTCATCCAAACGACCGAGAGCTGGAAGAGCGCGATCGCGGCGACCGGCGCCATAATGAAGTAGACACTGTTCTTGAAGAAGATCGCCCCCTGCGTCCACGCCAGGTTGATCATCACCCCCCAGTTGCGGGTGAGGGGCACGAGGCCCAGGAATACCAGACCGACCTGCGCGTAGATCGCCGACGTCATGCCGAAGGTGAAACTGATGGCGATGTAGCTCATCATGTTGGGCAGGATCTCCTGGAAGATGATGTGCGCCATCCCCAGATCGAGCGCCACGGCAGCCTCCACGTAATCGCGCTCCTTGATCGAGAAGACCTGCGCCCGAATGGCGCGGTAGAGGCCCGCCCACGAAAGGAAGGCAAGCAGGAGTGCGAGCATGATGAGATCGTCGAGTTTGATCAGCGTCGCCAACACCGCCAGCAGCGGGAAGCGGGGTATCGTCAGCCAGATGTCGGCAGCCGCCGTCAGGAAGCCGTCGAAGCGCCCTCCGATCACGGCGCTCAGGGCGCCGAGGGTGATGCCGACGAACGTCGCGATGATGCCGGTTAACAACGCCATCTGAATGATATCGCGGCCCCCGTGCACGATCTGGGCCCAGATGTCCTTGCCTTGACTGTCGGTGCCCAGTCGGTGCTCCCGAGATGGCGGGGCATAGATCGCCGTGATGTCGGCTTTGGTCGCCGGTGCGACGAAGAGCGGACCGACGTAGGCCAACAGGAGGAAACCGATAAACATGAGAAATCCAAGGAAGCCTGTCTTGTTGCGGCTCATCAGCCTGAGAAACCTGCCGGTGCCGCGCACCACGTTCGTCAGCCGGCGAATCGGCGAGGGACGGGTGCCAATCGGTAGATCGGTCATCAGCGTTCACCTCCTGAGACACGCACACGGGGATCCAGCCAGCCGTAGACGAAATCCGCCAGCAGGTTGCTGACCACCACCGAGATGGTGATGATCAGAAAGATCCCCTGCATCAGCGGGTAATCACGAGTGTTGAGCGCCTCCAACAGCCGGTACCCGATCCCCTGGTAGACGAAGATGCTCTCGATGAGAATGGAGCCCCCGACGACGAAGCCGATGCTGATCATCAGTTGCGTCACCAACGGCAGCATCGCGTTGCGTCCCACATAGGCGCCGCGGATGCGCCGCTCGGGCAGGCCTCGAGCGCGTGCTACCGTGACGTAGTCCTCGCCCAGCGTGCTCATCGTGCTGCTCTTCATCGAGAGCGTCCAGCCTCCCACGGTGGCGATCACGTACGTGGCGATGGGCAGCGCGGCGTGGAAGAAGATATCGATGATGAACTCGGCGGTGAAGCCGATCTCCACGCCCGGCGAGCGCGAGCCGCGCATTTGATGGATAGGGACGATCGCCCAGTAGACGCCCAGGAAGACCAAGAGCACGATGCCGATGATGTAGTCCGGAATCGAGCTCAGCACCGAGGCCGCGCCGCTGACGATGGGCTCCCACCACGCATCGCGCCGGTAGGCCAACACCATCCCCAACAGCACCCCCAGTGCGAAACTCAGGAGGAGCGCCACCCCCACGCTGAACAGGGTCCACGGCAGGAAGGTCGCGATGATACTCGCTACCGTCGTGCCCGGCGATCTCAGCGAGGTGCCCAGATTGCCGCGAGCGAGCTGTCCCATGTACTCCGCGTACTGCTGCAGGAGGGGCTGGTCCGGGTCGAAGGCGAAGAGCGCCGCCGCCTGATCCTTGGCCTGGGTGTAGGTCAGGCTGTACTGCGTCATCAGCTCGAAGATGTAGACGTCGACGGGGTTGGACGGCATAAGGCGCACTAGGAAGAAGATGAGGGTCGTCACAATCCAGATGGTAAGGAAGGCCTTGACAAGCTTCCGTACCAGGAAGTTGGAGCTGATCCGCTTGGCCCATTGTCCAAGCGTCGTCGATCGATCTGCTGCCGATAGAGTGCTCAACAGGACCTCCTTTCCTGCAGTGCTCGCGGGCTACGGATAGAGCCGGATAGGACGCGTGACCTCGGCGAAAGGTACCAGGTCACGCGACCAATCCTCGATCAGCGCGTCAACGTCCGCCCCGGTGTCGATCGCCTCGCGCACCTGGTCGGTGCCCGCGAGCAGATCCACATGGGGGTGTCCCCCCTCCCAACTTCGGGCGCGCCACGCAAATGCGTCCGGAACCATCGCCTTGACGGTCGAGATCAGCTTGAGCCCCACTGTGAGGGGGCGAAAGAGGGCGCGATCCGTCACGTGCACCTGGACGCCACCGCACAGCTCCCCTCCATAGCGGGTGTCAGCGAGCGGCACGAAGCTCAAGGGACGAAAGCGCACGCCCGGCACCTCCAACGCGTTGAGCCGCTGCGCCAGACCATAGCCGTCGAGCCATGGTGCACCACAGATCTCGAAGGGCAGCGCCGTTCCTCGTCCCTCGGAGAGATTCGTTCCCTCCAACAGGCACATGCCCGGGTAGAGCGTCGCCGTCGAGAGGTGCGGCATCGCAGGCGAGGTCGGCACCCAGGTCAGTCCGGTCTCATCGAACCACAGCCGGCGGTGCCAATTGGCCAGCGGAACGACGGTGAGGTCGACATCGAGTTCGGCGTCCGCCGCGAACCAGCGCGCCAGCTCGCCGATCGTAAGCCCGTAGCGCAACGGGATCGCGGCGATGCCCACGAACGACTCGTAACCCGCCTCAAGCACGGACCCCTCCAGGATCTCGCCACCGATGGGATTGGGGCGATCCAGCACCATCACCGGCACACCGGCCTCGGCGGCGGATCTCAGGACGTGGTAGAGCGTGCTGATATAGGTGTAGAAACGCACGCCCACGTCCTGCATATCGAAGAGCAACACATCCAGCGACGCGAGCACATCGGCCGCCGGCGCCTGATCGCTGCCGTAGAGGCTGTAGACCGGAACGCCGGTTCGCGATTCGACCACGTCAGCGACGGCGGCACCATCGGCGGCAGCGCCGTCCAGGCCATGCTCCGGGCTGAAAAGCGCCGCCGGGGTTGCCCCAGCCTGGTCTAGCCCATCAATCGCGTCGGAGAGATCGGCACGCACGGCAGCCGCGTGGGTGACGAGCCCCACCCGTCGACCGCGCAGGGGTCCGACATCCTCCAACAACCGCTCCAGCCCGACCCGAACAGCCATCGTGCCCTCTTCTCTGACCGATAGAGGCTAAAGAACACCCAGTTCGTGACGCAACAACAGGGCCGACGCGCCCAACAACACAATGTCATCACCCAGCGTAGCAGATGCGACCCGGGTTCTGCGTGCCAGCTCGGTCAGCGCCCGCGCTGCGATCTCCTCGCGGATCGCGTCAAGCACCGCGGGGCCCAACGCCGCCAAGTGCCCCGCGAGCCGGATATCGCAGCCGCCCAGAATGACCGCCAGGTGCGAGGCCACCACCCCCAGCCCCCGGCCCGCCGCGAGGATCACCTCGCGCACCCCTTCGTCACCCGCCTCGTACATCGCGAGCACCGCGTCAAAGCCGATCTCCGCGGGGTCAGCGCCTCCGCGCTCCCGCTGGAGCGCCCTCACCCGCTCGACGATGCCATGGGTCCCGGCAACGGTCTCCAGACAGCCGGTGTTGCCGCAGCTACAGCGCCGCCCGTTCTCCTCGACCCTCACGTGGCCGATCTCACCGGCACCTATCGGGTTGCCATGATGAAGGCGCCCGTCCAGCACCATCCCACAGCCGATGCCCCACCCACCGCTGATCACCACCAGATCGCAAAGCTGGTCGGCATCACCGAGCGTGTACTCACCCAGCGCCGCGACCTGGCAATCGTTAGCGACGTAGACCGGTACGCCATAGCGTTCCTCCAGCAGTCGCCGAATGGGCAGGTCGGTCCAGTCCATGTTGACGGCCTGAACCACCACACCATCCACCGCATCGATGAGACCCGGCGCTCCGAGGGCAATGCCCAACAGGGGGCGGTCCGTGGTGGCGACCAACGCGTCGAGCAGATCGTACACGAGGTCAAGAGCCGTATGCTGACCGCCACGCCGCCACGGTCGGCGCTCGCGGACCTTGACCTCACCGCGAAGATCCATCACCACCCCACGAAAGTCACTGCGTGAGAGATCCACCGCGATCATGTGGCGGGCATCGGGATCGACGCTGACCATCATCGGTCGCTTGCCCCCCGTCGACGGCGCGTAACCGAGCTCGACGACCAACGCCTGCTCCATCAGCTCAGTGACCACGTCCGAGACCGTAGGGCGCGCCAGCCGCGTGAGCCGCGCGATCTGCGCACGGCTGATCTCCCCTTGATCGTAGATCATCTTCAGCACGAGCTGACGATTCTGAGCCCTCGTCTGCTCACGCGTGGCTTTCTTCTTCACAGGGCCTCACAACACTGACGAGGAGACAGGAAAGTTAACTTACCTTACAAAGTCATTATAGCCCGTAATTTTTGGTATGTCAATAGGACGAAGGGGAAACTCGTGGATCCACCGGCGATGGTGACCTAGGGGCCGTAGCGTCCCAGGCCCCCGCCGGCACCGCCCAGCCAGACGACGCCATCGCGATCGAGGATCACCGCATAGGCGCCGTAGGCGCTGCCGGGCAGGCCATCCTTTCCACTGAGGTGCTGCCAGTCACCGGCCTCGTCGTGATACTGTAAGGTATAGACCCCGTCGAGGGCCGTGGTCACCCAGATCTCGCCCTCCTCGCCGACGGCGATCGCGGTGAGCGGCGAGTCCCAGTCACTCTCCAGCAGCGGCTCAAACGCGCCGTCGGCCCTACGAATCAGGAGGCTCGATCCGGTAGCGACCAGCAGGTCGCCCCACGGGTCGAGCGCCAGCGCCCCGATGAGATCGTCGGACAGGGCCACCTCGCGTACGGCGAAGGTGTCGATCCCCGCGCCCTCCATGCGGGCGAGCCCCTGCGTCGTCCCCACCCACATCGCACCGCCGTCGGGCTGGAGCGCCCGTATCTCCGTGCCAGGCAAGCCATCGACCTCGGTCAGCTCGGTCAGGCGCACCTCATCCCAGGTGAACAGCCCCTCGTCGCCTCCCAACCACAGTCGTCCGGCGGCATCACGCGCGATAGCCCGCACATACACATCCGCCAGCTGCGGCAGGACGTCCGATAGGTGCAGCGCGCCATCGAGGGTATAGAGGCTGGCCCCGTCGAAGTGACCTACCCAGACGCCCTCCACGGGATCGGGGAAGATGGAGAGCGCGAAGCCGCGCGGCACCTCATAGCGCTTCAGGGGCGCCGTCATAGCTGCCGGATCCACCACCCACAGCCCTCCCGAGCGATCGGCGACCCAAAGATAACCCTCGCTATCTTGGGTCAGGGCACGCACGTGGTTACTGGGCACCCGTTCATCCTCCAGGACGAAGGGCATCCATTCGCCATCCTTGAGGGCCGCAGCGCCGACGTTCGGGACGCTATAGGCCACCCAGTCGTAATAGGGGTCGACCGCCAATCTACCCACGCTGCCCGGCACCGGCGAGTCGCCGAGCCAGTGATCCTCGACCACCTCACCCTCAGCCGGATCGAAGCGCGAGAGCTGATTGTAGGAGCCCAGCCAGAGGGTGTCATCCGCGGCGACCGCGAGCCCTGTCACCTGAACGTGAAAGAGGCCCTCGACCTCGCGTTGGTCGAAATCGGTCCATTCGCCCTCCGGGGTGCGCCGGATCAGGCGATCCCAGGCAGCAATCCAGAGAGTGTCCGTGCTGTCGAGCCCCGCCTGATAGTAGACGCCCAGGGCCGGCTCACTCACCGGGACCAGGCCCACGTCCGAGATCAGCGCCAGCCCCTCCTCGCCGATAAGCCAGATGTCCGACCCCAAGGGCGTCGCAGCCAGCGCCCGCAGGTCACCCGGCACGCCCTCCTCGCGGCTGAAGGTAGTCCAGGTCACCTCGTCGAGATTGAGGACGTCCACGCCGCCGTCCTGATAACCCACGACCAACCGGTTGTCGAGCGCACAGGCAAGCGCGGTCACGTGGCGGTCACTCCACTCCGCATAGGGATCGTCCATGCCGATCCAGCGCCACCGCCCGGGATCGTAGCGCGCCACGCCCCCACCCCACGTACCCGCGAAGAGCGTAAGCTCTCCACCGACCGGGCAGACGGTGAGCGCGCGGACGTCGTTGGACGGCAGCCCATCGGCGACGGTGAACTTCACGGGATCGATCCCTCCACCCAGGGGCCAAGCGACCACCCCACCGCCCGTCGCGGTCCACAGGTAGCCGTCGTGGAAGGCCACGTCCTCGACGTCATTGCCGTTCGTGAACGTCTGCCAGGTGAGGATCTCCATGGACGCCGACAACGCCTCCAGCTCGCCCGCCAGCTCCGCGAAGCGCTCCGCGGAGGCTCGGCCCCTGATGACCAGAACGCGGGTGGGGCCGGGCTTGAGCACGGTGAGGCGCATGCGCATCGGCACCCCGGCTTGCGCGCCCTCGAGCTCCGCCGTCAACGCGTGCACGCCGCTCACGGTGGTGGCAGACGGCGGATCGCTCGTCGTGCCGCCGTCGTCGAAGGACCACGTCGCGCAGAGCAGCGCCGTCTCCATCGCCTCGTATAGGTCATCCGGGATGTGCTCCGTGCAGAGGTAGGGGTTCCCATCGATCTCGATCAGCGGATCGAGGATCGGATCCGCACCGGGGCGCCGCAGCGAGACCCTATGCCACGCGTACTCAGGCACGTAGTCCTCAGGAGGCACGTAGCTCAGGCCGATCTGTCCCAGCCGCTCGCGGGTCGAAGCCGGTGGCGCCGCGGTCGGCTCAGGCGTCGCCGACGGCGACGGATCCGGCGTGGCGGTCGGCGCTGCCACGGCAGGCGTCAGGGTGGCGCCTGGCACCACGTCGGTGGCCCCGCCGAAACTGCATGCGAGCACTGCCGGCAGCAGGCTCACGATTGTCCCCAGGGCTGTTCGAGTTCGCATAGGGTTGACCTTTCAGTAGCATAGAGCTCTGAGCTTTTCCGGAAGCTCAAAGCTCTTCCGGACGTAGATGTGTGAAGCGCCGCAACGACGTCGGCCTTAGCCGAGGACCCAGGAAGTAAAGGAAGATGGCGTTTCGGCTGGTGAGACGCGATCCACATATCTGTTGGGTCCGACTCGATTGACAAGGCCACTAAGGGATCTATCTGTTGCGCCTGGGCAGCATTGCTGCTCGCGACCGCTGCTGATTCCCAAATCCGGTTGTCGGGGCAATCGAGTACAACTACAAAGCTGACTGCAAGCCTGTACCTCACAATGATGTTGCCCAGATCGGCGTCCGAGTATCGGCCCACTGATCAGCGCCCACACAGAGCGAGGATCCAGCCGCATCGTGAGCATCGGCGCGACTCAACACACGACCGGAGCTATATGAGATTCTGTCGCGCCATTTCACTGGCGATGAACGGCGCACGCATCTGGAGATGCGCGTAGGAGATGTCACCTGATCGACAGCTTAGGTACCACTCGGTTCTCTCATCTACCAGATCATCCTCCTCAGCGAGCTTGAGAATACGGAGCGTCACGCGAGCGAGCGCCTGCTCGTCAGGAGCCAGCAGCGGACTGACGCCACCTAGGAACGTCGCG
>JAXGUU010000154.1:0-9239 GCA_040774145.1 Anaerolineae bacterium | reverse complement strand
CGAGCTCGGTGCTGGCAGCCTATTGGCTGGGCATGCTCTACTTCGCCGATCGCGCCGGGACCGACCCCCTGATCACCGCCAAGACGATGGCCTTCGTGACGCTTGTGATGTCGGAGCTACTGCGGGCCTACACGTCGCGGTCGGAGCGCTACCCGCTCTTCAAGCTGGGCGTATTCACGAACAAGTACATGCAGTACGCGGTCGGCTTCTCGATGGTGCTGCTCTTCCTGGTCATCTATCTGCCCGTGCCGGCGCTCCGTGAGATCTTCGATACGGTGCCGCTGGATCTGATGGAGTGGCTGGCCATTCTTCCGCTCATCCTGCTGCCCTCGATCGCGGCTGAGGTGCAGAAGATGTTCGCGATGCGGTCGAGTCGCTACTCCTAGCGACTGATCTGCCAAGAGAGGCGGCACCCCTTGGGGTGCCGCCTCTTTGCTTCATCGGCGAGGTTGCTGAGATCAGGCGTTAGCCGGCGTCGGGCGAGAAGGTGTAGCCGACGCCAGGGACGGTGATGATGTAGCGGGGATGGCGCGGATCGGGTTCGACCTTGATCCGCAACCGTCGGATGAGTCCCCTCACGAGGTCGCGCTCGCCCTCGCCCGAGTAGCCCCAGACCTGGTCGACCAGGACCTCGGTGGGCAGGACCTGTTCCTTGTGGATCATCAGGGTATAGAGCAGCCGGAACTCCAGCTGGGTGAGGCGGCGAGGACTGTGTCCGTTGATGACGACCGTGTGCGTCGCGGGATCCAACTCAACGTCCTGAGCGTGCAGAGTGGGCAGGGTGAAGAAGGGCAAGTTGGCAGCGCGACGCAGCAGGGCGCGCGTCTGGGCGATGAGCAGGCGGGCGCTGAAGGGCCGCTGGACTACCAGGTCGGCCCCCGACTCCAGCGTGACCGCATGCGTGGCCTCGTCCAGCTGTTCGGCGATCACCAGCAGCGGCGTTTGATCCTGCGCCCGTAGCGCTTTCACGGTTGAGAGGGGCGATCCCTCTGCGGTCGCCAGCACGATGAGGTGCGTGGGATCGTCTGCGTCGTGGGGCAGGGGGGCCGGCAGCTCACGATAGCGCGTGACGGTCATCCCGGCGCGCTGGAGCACCAGCGAGAGCACGGCTGTCTCATCGGGGTCCTGAGAGATCAGCAGAGCTTTCATTTTCGCCTGCGTCTACTCCTCTCGCGGGACGACCGTCATCGTCACGGGATCGGACTCGGTCCGATTGCCTGCAGCATCATAGACGACCACGTGGAACCGGTACGTGCCCGGCCCCCGCAGCGTCCAGTTGACGTTAAAGGGGGCGATGTTGCGGACGGCGAAGGGTTCGGCCTGACCCTGGGCGTAGAACTCGACGTGGGATAGCGCGAGGTTATCGTTGACCTCGGCGTTGACATTGACCCAGTCCTGCCGACCGTCGATGAACTGCTCGCCGTGGGGTGGGTAGGTGACATCGACCCGCGGCGGGGTGTTGTCGACGGTGACCTGGATGGAGGCCTGCCGCACCTGCTGGTCGTGACCCACGACCTGCAACTGCAGGGTGTAGAAGCCGTCGGAGAGTCCCGTGGTGTCGAAGTTCTCGAGCACGGCGTTCTCAACCTGATCGCCACGATCGGGGCCGATCTGCAGCCACTCGGTCGGGTTCACGCCCTGTCCGAAGACCAGGCGGAAGAAGGCAACGTTGTCCCCCCTGACGTTCCCGATCACGGGTACAACGCCGGAAATGTAGGAGTAGGTAGTGGGTGAGATGATCGCAACCTCGGCCAGGGTCTGGTCGGGGGCGGCGATCGTGTCGTACTCGCCGGGCGGCTGGTAGAGCTGGCGACGCTCCTCAGGGAGGCTGGCGATCCAGTCCTGGGCTTCCGGCGGCAGGACGATGTAGACGCGCTCCTCGATCACCTCGGGTGGCGTGAAGATGGTGGCCAAGTTACCCGTCTCACGGTTAATGGGGAACTTCTGGAAGAGCGTGTCCTCCTCGGTCGGCTCGGTACCGGGGATCATCAACTCCGAACGCGTCGGGCAATTGCCGTTCGGCTTGAGGCCCGAGACGGTACAGACGGTCACCTGTTGGAGGCCGCCGGGATTGGCGAAGGAGACGATCGGCAAGTCGCGATGGGCGTACTCCATGACGGCGTGCCAGATGTAAGAGGCACCGCGCGATCCCGGGGTGTTGATCATGTAGTCGTCGCCATCCTTGTTGCCCTGCCAGACGCCGACGACGAGTTGGGGCGTGTAGCCCACGGTCCAGTTATCGCTGAAGTTGTTGGTTGTGCCGGTTTTGGCTGCGGCGGGGCGGTTGTTGGCGAGCTCAAGGGCGTTGGGCGAGCCGAAGCCGGGAATGCGTGCCTGGCGGTCGGAGAGGATGTCGGTGATGAGATAGGCGAGGCGCGGCTCCAGGACCTGGCGTGACTCGGGCGCCTCGACTTGGTAGAGGATCTTGCCGTTGCGGTCCTCCACGCGGAGGATTGCGATCGGGTTGAGCTCGCGGTAGTTGGGTCGCAGCTGTTCCGGCGGCACGGGCACACCGTACATGGTGCCGTTGTTGGCGAAGACGCTGAAGGCGTAGGTCTCGTCAATCAGCTTGACCTCGCCACCGCCCAGGGTCAGGCTGAGCCCGTAGTGGTCCAAGCCCTGATCCAGTGTGGTGATGCCCATCCTATGTGCGGTGCGCAGCACGTTGTCGATCCCGGCGATGGACATGGCCTCGACCGCGGGGATGTTCAGCGACTGGGCGAGGGCGGCGCGCAGGCTGACCGGACCGTTGTAGGTGCGCGTGTAGTTCTCCGGAACGTAGGGGGCCATGCCGGGCCCCTGGTCAAAGGCTTTGCGCACATCGAGGAACATGCGTGCGGCGTTGTGTCCCTGTGCGAGCAGGGTCACGTAGGTGAAGGGTTTGAAGGATGAGCCGGGTTGGCGGAGCCCGTCGACGGCGACGTTGAACTGCCCGTCGATCTCCTGGTTCCAATAGTCGGCGCTGCCGACCATGGTCACAATCTCGCCGGTGGTGGGGCGGATGGCGATGAGCGCCGAGTTCTTGATGTTGAAGTCCTGACCGACGCGGTTCGCGGGAACGTCGGGGATGTACTGCGCGGCCTCACAGCCGGCTGCCATCGCCTCGGGGATGACGGCGGCGGGGTCCTCACCGGACAGAATGCGCAGATAGGTCTGGACAGTGCACTGCGCCTGGTCCTGGAGCTCGAGGTCGAGGGTGGTGTAGACGCGCAAGCCTCCCCCTGCCACCAGCTCCGGGCCGTACATACGCTCGAGTTCGCGGCGGACGTAGAGGGAGAAGTGGGGGGCAGTGATATCGTAGCGCTGAGTGGATACGGCGAGGTTCCAGGGCTCGTCGGCGGCGGCTGCCGCTTCGTCGCTGGTGACGCACCCCTCTTCGACCATCCGACGCAGGACGGTCTGCTTGCGGCTAAGAGCGTCCTCAGGTGCATCGAAGGGGTTGAGCTGCGGGTACTGGGGGATGGCGATCAGCGTGGCGGCCTCAGAGAGCGTAAGCTGGTGAGCCGACTTGCCGAAATAGACGCGTGCCGCCGCATCGATGCCGTAGGCCAGATTGGCGTAGAGGTTGGTGTTGATATACCATTCGAGGATGGTCTCCTTCTCGTAGAGCCGTGTGAGCTCCAGCGAGATCAACACCTCTTTGACCTTGCGGGCGTAGCTGATTTCAAAACGTTCCTCAAGAGGAATCACGGTGTTCTTGACGACCTGTTGGGTGATCGAGGAGCCGCCCTGGATATCGCCACCCTGGAGATTGTCGACGAAGGCGCGGACGATACCACGGAAGTTGAAGCCGGGGTTGGTCCAGAAGGTGCGGTCCTCCATCGCCACGGTGCCACAGATGATGTGCTCCGGCATCTCGGAGAGCGGGATCCAGTTGCGGTCACCGGCATTCGGGTCAATGACCTCGTAGATGAGGGTGGGATCCTTCTGTCCATCGCCGTCGATGTCGGGGCCCCAAGCGTAGATCTTGGTGGTCTCAAAGGTCTCGATGCTGGCCTCGGCGACCTGGTCGGGGGTGGGCAAGCCCTCGGTGATCATCGTGTAGCCCCCGGCAGCGGCGCCGACACTCATCCCCACAAACAGCACCGATATGAGGGTGGTGATGAGTACGATCAGGCCGATCAGGCGCAGAACGAGGCTGAAACCGGTCCGGCTTCGGTTCCGTTTCCGGTCTCGGTTGACCACAATCTGTCTGCGAATCATCGAGACTTGTCTGGGTTGTGTCGTCATAGCTCAGCTTACCTCACGCGTCAGATAGTGGATGCCGCGGCGGCAGCGATCATGGCGCGGCGTCGATCCGGCGTCTTCATGTGGGCTATTATGCCGTGCTCCCAAGCTTTGACAAGGGCCGCGCGCGTCACGCGCGATCGCTCTCGCCGCGAACTGCGAATCGGAAATAAAACTTGCGGTCACGATCTGCGCACTCGTCTTGTGCTTGACGATTTTGCGTTATCCGTTAGAATGTACGCTAATCGAAAGAAGGTTGATCACGGATGCCGATGTTTGAGTCATTGAGCGAGAAGCTGCAGGGCGTTTTCGACCGTCTGGGAAAACGCGGAATCCTGCGCGAAGAGGACGTGAACGCTGTCCTCCGTGAAATTCGGTTGGCACTTTTAGAAGCTGACGTCAATTACAAGGTCGTCAAGGACTTCACCTCGCGCGTGCGTGAGCAGGCGGTCGGGGAGGAGGTCTCACGGGCGCTGAATCCGGCTCAGCAGGTCGTCAAGATCGTGAACGCGGAGCTGGTGAGGACGCTGGGCGATCCGGGACGGCTTGAGTTCAAGGGACGGGCACCGTACGTGATCATGCTCGTCGGCCTCCAGGGATCGGGCAAGACGACGACGGCGGCCAAGCTGGCGCTGCATCTGCGGTCGAGCGGTCACTTTCCACTTCTGGTGGCGGCGGACATCTACCGTCCGGCGGCGATCACACAGTTGGAGGTGCTGGGCCGGCAGTTGAACATCCCGGTCTACAGCGAGCCGAACGGCGCGCGACCGCCCGAGATCTGTGTGCGCAGTATGGAGGAGGCCCGCGCTCGCGGATCCGACGTGGTGATTCTCGACACGGCGGGGCGCCTGCAGATCGATGACGATATGATGGCCGAGCTGGCGGCGATCCGTGACCGAGTGCACCCGATTGAGGTGTTGCTGGTCGCTGATGCGATGACGGGTCAAGAGGCGGTCGGTATCGCCGAGGGTTTCCACCAGCGCGTGGGCCTGACGGGCCTGATCCTGACGAAGGTGGACGGCGATGCCCGCGGCGGCGCCGCCATCAGCATGCGTGCCGTGACGGGGGTACCGATCAAGTTCCTGGGTACGGGCGAGAAGACCCATGCTTTGGAGGTCTTCCATCCTGAGCGGCTCGCCTCGAGCATCCTGGGGATGGGCGACGTGCTCTCGTTGATTGAGCGCGCTGAGTCGGCCTTCGATGCCGACCAGGCATCGCGGATGGAGAAGAAGCTCCGCAAGGGGGAGTTCGACCTTGAGGACTTTCTCGAGCAGTTGCGTCAGGTGCGCAAGATGGGCCCGTTGCAGGAGATCCTGGGGATGATCCCGGGTCTGGGGCAGCAGTTGCGGGATGTCGATATCGACCAACGCCAGACGGAGGAGAGCCTCAAGGCCGTGGAGGCGATCATCCTGTCGATGACGCCGCAGGAGCGGCGTAACCCGCGGATCCTGAACGGAAGTCGGAAGCGGCGTGTGGCAGCGGGTAGCGGCACGACGGTACAGCAGGTGAACCAATTGCTATCCCAGCATCGCCAGATGGAGCGCATGATCAAGCGCATGAATCAGGGCAAGATGCGTGGGCTGCAGGGTTTGTTTCAGTAGTCGTTGACTACGCCTATACAGAAAATCACAAGACAAGGACTAATTTAGGAGGCATATGCTTAGGATAAGATTGCGCCGGGTCGGAGCCAAGAGACAGCCGAGTTATCGGATCGTCGTCGCTGAGTCGACCTCACCGCGAGACGGCAAATTCGTGGAGGCCATCGGCTTCTACAATCCGCGCACCGAGCCGGAGACGGTGAAGATCAATGAGGGGCGTGCGCTGTACTGGTTGTCGGTGGGCGCTTCGCCCAGTGACGCTGTGGCGCGCATTTTCACGACCCACGGGACGATGGAGCGGCTCGAGAAACTCCGCGCGGGTGCTGAGCTGGACGACCTCGTTGCCGAGGCCGAGGCTGCGCGTGCTGGTGTGGCCGAGGCGGTTGCGACCAAGGCCGTAGCGGCTAAGGCCGTAGCGGCCAAGGCTGTAGCGGTTGAGACCGCAGCGGCTGAGGCAGAGGACGATGAGGTGGTTGCAGAGGCCGTGGTCGAGGATGTCGCCGATGAGGCGTTGCCGGAGGCGTCGGAGACGGCGCCTGTAAGCGCGGAGGAAGACTAGCTCTTAGGCGTCGATCCTTCAGCTGATGCCACCGTGCCCTAGGGGGAGGGCGATGGCAGAGGCACTCCACAGACGCTTGAGTGCACGCACTCCTCAAGGCACTTCGGATGGCTCTCCGGGCTTCGCGGACTTGCTTGCATGGGTACGGTATCAATTCGTCTATCCTATTCAACCTTTACGTTCACTAGCCTAAGGAGGTAATGCAATGTCCACGGTCAGAGATCTGGTGGAGTACATCGCGAAGTCATTGGCAGACAAGCCGGATGCGGTCAACCTCTCGGAGATCGAGGGGGAGACATCGATCGTGCTCGAGCTACGGGTCGATCACGAGGATATGGGGCGGATGATCGGGCGCGAGGGTCGGACGATCAACGCGATGCGCTCTCTGGCCCGGGTGCTTGGCGCCAAGATGGGCAAGAAGGTCACGCTGGAGATCGTATAGTCGTGGAACGGCGGAGGCCGGCTTCCGGATGGAAGCATCGGTTCCACTTACGTGGCAACCATGATGAGGGGCTCAGGTATGCGACGCCGGCAGCCTGAGCCTCGTTACTTAGCCGTGGGACGCATCCAGCGACCCCATGGTGTCCGCGGCGAGCTGCGTATGGAGATCCTGACAGATTTTCCGGAGCAGTTGCCACGCCTCAAGACGCTCTACCTCGGTGATCAGCAGCAGCCTTATGCGCTCGAGAGCGTGCGGTTGCACCACGATATCGCTCTGATCAAGCTGGTCGGCATCGATGAGCGGAATGCGGCGGACGCGACGCGCAGCCTACTCGTCTCGGTCGCCCTTGAGGACGCAGTTCCACTCGAGGATGACGAAGTCTACGAGTATGCCCTGGAAGGGCTGGAGGTCGTCACGGACGGGGGCGAACACCTCGGCGAGATCGTTGAGCTCTTCACGGCGCCGGGGGCGAACGAGGTCCTCATCGTCCACGGCCCCCGTGGCGAACTCCTCATTCCGGTGACCGAGGAGGTCGTCCTCTCGGTTGATCTGGAGGGAGGGCGCTTGGTGATTCACCCTATGCCGGGCCTGCTGGGTGACGCGTGAGGCAATGGTCGGGCACGATGACCTACGGTATTGGCTGGGCTTCAACTTGGTGCGGGGCATCGGCCCCGTGCGTTTGCGGGCGCTCATTGAGGCCTTTGGAGATGTCCGTGCCGCGTGGACGGCTCGTGAATCCGAGCTACGGGCGCTCAAGCTAGATCAACGGGCGCTGTCCAACCTCCTGCGAGTTCGACGGGACACGGATCTCGACGAGCTCGTCCTCCGTGCTGAACGGCTGGGTGTCCACGTCCTGACCTGGGCCAGCCCGGACTATCCCGCTCTCTTGTCCCAGATCCCCGACGCGCCCCCGGTGCTCTTCGTGCTGGGTGAGGTCACGCCGGCGGACGAGTGGGCCGTCGCGATGGTCGGCACCCGTAAGGCATCGGTCTACGGTCGCGAGGTGGCACGCCGATTGGCCGAGGAGTTGGGGCGCAACGGCGTGACGGTGGTCAGCGGCCTGGCACGGGGGATTGACGGCGTCGCGCACAAGGCGGCTCTTGACGGTGGCGGGCGGACGATCGCGGTGCTGGGATCGGGTGTGGATCGTGTCTACCCCGCCGAGCACCGGCGCCTGGCGGCAGCCATCGCCGAACGCGGCGCTGTCGTGAGTGACTATCCGCTGGGAACGCCACCCGAGGGCGTCAACTTTCCCCCACGCAACCGCATCATCAGTGGCTTGAGCCTGGGCACGATTGTGGTCGAGGCGGGCCTGCGCAGCGGAGCGCTGATCACGGCGGATTTTGCGCTGGATCAGGGCCGCGAGGTCTTCGCCGTTCCCGGCAGCATCTTGAGTGCCGGTTCGGCGGGCTGCAACCGGCTGCTGCGCGATGGGGCGCACGTCCTCACCGAGGCGCGGGACGTCCTCGAGGTGCTGCACTTTGAGCAGGTTACCGACAAGCAGGCGGCCCGTGCCATCCTTCCGGAGACGCCTACGGAGGCCGCTCTCTATGCGATCCTGTCGCCGGAACCGAGCCATTTGGACGATCTGGCACGCCGGTCGGGCTTCGCGGTGGCGGTCGTCAGCAGCACGTTGGTGATGATGGAGCTCAAGGGTATGGTACGGCAGGTCGGCGGATTGCAGTACGTGCGGGCTCACGAGCCGGCCGGCGTCTACACCCCGGGATCAGATAGTTCGGCCCCTGAGCCGTCCTCGAACAGCTAGTCCTCTTCCGAAAGGAGCGTCTATGTACGACCATCTCTACGCCGTGGTCATGGCAGGTGGCGGCGGCACGCGCCTCTGGCCTTTGAGCCGACGACATCATCCCAAGCAGACCCTCAGCCTGCTTGACCAGGGCTCCGAGGCGCCGATGCGTACACTCTTCCAGGTCTCGGTCGATCGGCTGCTTCCGCTGTTACCCCTTGAACGTGTTCTCATCGTCACCGCTGCCGACCAGGTCGCGATGCTGATGGCGCAGTATCCGCAGTTGCCGCAGGAGAACTTCATCGTGGAGCCTCAGGGTCGGGGCACGGCCTCGTGCATCGGCCTGGCAGCACTTCACATCCGGCGTCTGGACCCGGAGGCGGTGATGATCGTGGTCACGGCGGATCATCACGTTGAGGACGTCGCGGGCTTCTGTGACAGTATGCTCGCTGCGCACGAGATGGCCCAGGCGGGTTACCTAGTGACGCTGGGCGTCACGCCGGCCTATCCCGCGACAGGCTACGGCTACATCCGCCTCGGCGAGTCGTTGCGGTCGGTAGGGGCGTTCGAGATCCTCGAGGCGGCGGCCTTCACTGAAAAGCCCGATGCAGAACGCGCTCAGGCCTTCCTGGATGCGGGGACCTATGTGTGGAACAGCGGCATGTTCGT
>JAXGUU010000153.1:0-9277 GCA_040774145.1 Anaerolineae bacterium | reverse complement strand
TGTCCCGGAAGGTCCACCTCCTTATCTGGCATGCGTTACCACTCCGTCTCGATGGGAACGTCGGACCAAAGGCCGCTTAACGCCTCTTGGACTCGCAGCAGGTACATATCCCGCATGGCCAGCTCCGTCACGCCATTCACACGCGCGTAAACCCTGCGTGCCTCACCCGGAAAAAGCTCCATCACGTCCGGCGCTTTCGTCTCGTCCAGATACACATAGGTGAGTTTCAGCAGCGGCGCGCCTTCGACCGCAACATCCTCCAGCAGTCGACCATCGTGCGCCGCGCTGGTGAGCAGACGATAGAGCGTACGGAAGCGATCGATGTCCAGCGCCCTACCGTTACAGGTCACCTCTCTGTCAGCGTTGCCCTCACCGGTGATGACGAAGTCATAGACTTGACCTTCAGTCATGACGTTGACCCGCTGGACATCCATCAACAGCGGCGAGAGAAACCATCGGACGAGCAGCTTTTCGAACTCCACGTGCAGAAACGCCGGCTCATCCACAGCATAGATCACCCCATTGTCATTGCAAGTCATGAAATAGCCGTCGTCTCTGTGGAGGAGTGCAAGAGTGTAGGTCTCCACCTCAGCGTCGATATCGTTCTTGAGGTCGAAGATCACGCGCATCGTGGGCTCAGCAAACCCAAAGGCGGTGATCTCCTCATGGGAGAGATCGTAGCCGACGATGTCGCGTGCGGTGATCCCCAGAAGCGACCCGAGGATCTGCACCCCGTAGGTCTGGTCCAACTTGTAGACGCCCCGCCCCCGCACGATGTGCGTCGGCGCACCCAAGGAGAGCGCCGCCCGCACCACCTCCGGATCGCCGGCAGCGACCGCCTCGATCGTGATCGTCTCTCCTGATGGCGCCCGATCCGCGTAAGGCGCACCGATGAACGTCACATCCCGTATCGCCGAGAGCGGTGACGACAACTTGAGGCGCGGCGTCACCTGATGCTCAACATACGCTCTCTTCGGCAGCAGGAAACCGGCGCTCTGTTCCGCCGTCATCAAATAGACCGCGGGATCTCCCTGGACACCGATGTAGGTGTCGCCAGTCACCCGCTCTTCGTCCCCGATAGACAGCACCAGGTCACTCCCATCGGCATACGAGATCTCAACCTGAGCAGCGGGGTCTGCCAGACCATAGACCGCCCTATCCCCAGGCGTGGCCGACACTGCGCGACGAACGCGGATGCTCCCGCAGTTGGTCAGCAAGTTGATGAACGCGTCCATATCCACCAGGTCCGCAGGGATATCATCGACCTCATATCCCTCTCCCGTGAAGGTGATCTCCAAGGTGCCATGGGCATTCCGGATCAGCACGTGGACAACGTCCACCGGCTCTACAGCCTTGAACGTGATGCCGCGCTCTTCGACGTCAACGGGGTTCAGCATCAGCACCGCCGCGGCGACCGCCAGCACAGCCACGACGCCCGTCAAGGCGAGGACCAGTCGAACCTCTCGACGCATCCTACTGGTGCCTCCGGACGAGCCAGACCACAAGGCCCGCCGCCAGGATCGCCAGCGGCAGGACACCTGCAAGCACAATGCCCCAGGTGTTGCCCTGTGCTGTGCTCAGGGCAAGCGTCTCGCCTGCCAGCGACTTAGGCCGGATGCTGACGACATCTGTGCGCTCACAGAGGTCGTTGAGCAGGTTGAGCAGGTAGTCGCCGTTGGCGAGCGAGGTATTCTCAATTGAGAAAGCATCCAGCATCGCGGTCGATGCGGATACCACCAGGTTCGAGCGATACTGGGTCACGCCGGTCGTCCCGTAGATGCGCCGGTTGGCCAACACGAGCGCGGGCAGAGGCCCCCAACGCTCAGCCTGCTCTACCGTGAAGCCGTCAACAGCCTCGGCAGGGCGCACGCCGCTGGTCTCGGAGAACTGCAGCAGCACCTCGTTGAAGCGGCCATCGCGCGCCTCAAACAGCACGGTCAACGGGCGCGCCAACGGCATCAGCACAGGTGCGGAAGCATCGATGAGCTGCTCACGATAGGTCGCATCGACATACTCCGCCACCGGATAGTAGGGCTGCACCTGGTACGTGCGCGCAGGCGTCGTCTCAAACACGGCACCTTCGTCGACGACGAGGCCCCATTCGCTCAGAAATGCCGCGAGGTTGGGAAGCTGCTCTTGGGCCACGTCCGCTGAGTAGAACAGCGTCTTGCCATACGTGCCGTTGTTGTACAGGAACGCATCCAGCTTGCTGAGGGCCTCCTCCGACAGATCGATACGCGGGGCCAAGAGCAGCGCCAGATCATAGGTGTCGTCCAAGGCGTCGGTCGCGAGGTTGACGTCAGCGAGCTCGTAATTGTTGGCGACCAGCAATCGGGCAAAGGCCTCGGTGGTCGCCATCCCATGGCCCACAAGCACAGCAACGCGCACCTGCTCGTCACTCGTGACGTGGAGGATCGCGGAGGAGAGGACCTCCTCAGCCCGCGAGGACCGGATGACCATACCGCCGGCCTGCGACTGGGTGATATTGAATAGGTCAGCGAGCTGGAGCTGTCGGAGACGATCACCGCATGTCACCAACACGTCCCCCTGCGCCAGGGTAAGCTGCGGGAACCTCGCCGCGAAGGTGGGGTCGGATAGCGCGTCGACATAGGTGAGGGTCACCCGGGACGAGATCTTAGGGTACTGCTCGAGGATACGCTGGGCCTGAACGAGGTAGGCCGAACCGGCAAAACCATCCTCGGTGGCGAGCACGTAGATCTCGACATCCCGATCGAGCCCCTGTAGCAGGGCCCGCGTCTCCTCACCGATCTGATAGGCGGCGTTGGCGGTGAGGTCAAGGGTCAACTCATAGCGCTGCGCCAGCAATCCCGCCACGAGGTTGATCAGGAACGCGGCGACGATCAGGAGGCTCACCATCACGGCAAAGAGCAAACGCAGACCATCCGTTGACGGTCGCTCCTGATGTCCCCGAGAACGCTGCGCCTCCCGAATCCGGGATCGCTTCATCGCCGCCATCTCATCCCCAGCGCTCCCTGTCCAGCACAGCAGTTGTCAGGGAGATGAAGAGCGCCGCGATGCTCAGGAAAAAGATCACATGGGTCAGTTCCAACAGTCCCAGGGTGAAGGGGACATACCGGCGATTGAAGGAGAGGCTGCGGAAGAAGGACTGCAGCAGGCGTTGGTCGACCACCAAGGCCAGCGCATCCACCAGCATCAAGAAGAGGCTCACCACAAAGCCGGAGACCGCCGCGATCACCTGGCTATCGGTCAGAGCCGAGAGGAACATACAGATGGCGATCAGCGTCGTGCCGAGGAGAACCAGCCCGATGAAGTTCCCCAGGATCGTCGGCCAGTGGGACGCAGCATAGAGAGACATCACGAGGGCCTGGATCATCGTCGCGGAGACCGCGATCATGAAGACGAGAGACGCAGCCACGTACTTACCGAGCACGATCGCCCCACGCGATAGGGGTGCTGTGAGCAGCAACTGATCCGTCCCTGAGCGCTTCTCCTCGCTGATCAGGCGCATCGTCAGGACAGGGACCAGGAAAAGCACCACGGGAAACAGGAGCTCGAAGAGCCGAGTCATGTTCGTGGTATTGCCGTAGATGTTGTAGGTGTAGAAGTAATACCCCGAGAAGAAGAAGAAGGCCGAGACGAAGACATAGCCCAGGGGCGTCCGAAAGTAGGCTCTGAACTCACGCTTCATGATGGCCAACACCGATACTGTCTCCTGCGCCCCGGCTACGACTGCTCAGCGATCAGCTGTAGAAAGACCTGTTCCAGGGAGGTCTCGCCGCTGTGCATGCTCAACAGCGGCAGGTCCGCCTTGGCCAGGGCCCGAAAGACGGTTGCACGGATATCCTGGTCGCGGGCACCCTCGATGAGATACTCATAGGCACCAGGTTCGCCTTGTGCCGTCCTCTTGACCTTTTCGATCCTTGGCTCCCCACTCAGGACGGCTCGTACCCGAGCCGGATCCCCCTGGATGCGCGCTACCACCCGATGGGAGGCCTTCGCCGTCCGGCCCAGATTCTCCGGCGTGTCGTCCACAAGCAAGCGTCCCTCATGCAGCACCACGACCCGCGTGCAGATGCTCTGAATCTCGGAGAGGATATGCGATGAGATCACAACGGCGCTGTCCTTGCCGACATCTTGGATCAGCGAACGGATCTCGGTGATCTGAGCGGGGTCCAGCCCCGACGTAGGCTCGTCCAGGATCAACACCTTGGGCTCACCGATCAGGGCCTGAGCAAACCCGAGGCGCTGACGAAATCCTTTGGAGAGGTTACGGATGATGCGATGCGTGACGTGGGCAATGCCCACCTGCTCACAGATCTGGGCGACGTGGCGCTCGCGCCCCGCCCGCACCTGTTTGAGATCGCAGACGAAGTCCAGGTATTCGCGCACACGCATCTCATCATAGAAGGCCAACCGCTCGGGCAGGTATCCCATCAGGCGCTTGGCTGCCAGCGGAGCCTGGGCAATGTCGTGACCGTCGACGGTCACCGTGCCGCTTGTGGCGCCGATATAGCCGGTGATGATGTTCATCGCCGTCGACTTGCCGGCGCCGTTCAATCCCAAGAGGCCCAGCACGTCACCCGCCTGGACATCGAAGCTGACGTCGTCCAGCGCTAACTTCGCGCCATATCGCTTGGTCAATGCGTGAACGTGGATCAACCTACCACCCTTGGATCATAGTCCAATGCCGGCCCGCGACCTGGTACCGTTGCGGGCCGGCGATCAACCTACCGACAGACTAGACTAGGGGCGCGCCGGGCTTCCATCGGGCCGGCGCGTCTGGGTCCACCGCTCGATGGTGTCCTGAACCGGGTACTTGGCGGCCAGCTCCTCATCGATATCGATGCCCAGACCGGGCTTGTCATTGGCGTACATGTACCCGTTACGCACCTCGGGCAGCCCGGGGAACATCTCATAGACGTGCTCGGGGAAGCGGCACCACTCCTGGATGCCGAAGTTGGGCGCCCAGAGATCGAGGTGCAGGTTCGCCGCATGGCCGACCGGTGAGGTGTCACCGGGCCCGTGCCAGGCGGTGTGCACGCCGTAGAGATTGGCGTGGAGGGCCGTCGCGCGTGCGGGTGTGATGCCGCCCATCTGGCTCACGTGCATCCGGATGTAGTCGATCAAGTGCTCCTCAATCAGCATCTTCCACTCATGAGGGCTGTTGAACAGCTCACCCATCGCCAGACGCGTGGCACACTGGGCGCGCATGTCCCGGAACCAGGCGATGTCCTCGGGGGCCAGGGCGTCCTCCAGGAAGAAGAGATTGATCGGTTCGACGTCCTTGGCGAAGCGCACGGCGTCGATCGGCTGCAAGCGCTCGTGGATATCGTGCAGCAGCTCGACCTCTTCGCCGACCTCGCTCCGCACGTACTCCATCATCTTCAGCATGCGACGAGTATACTCGCGGGGATCGTAGTAGGCGCCATCCGGAGCGCCCTCGGGCTTCACCATCGTCTCGGCCCTGCCGCCGTAGCCGCCCATCTGGATACGGATGTAGCGATAGCCCTCCTCCATGAACCTGCGGACGTTGTCGGCGACCTCCTCAGGGCTGCGTCCGTCAGCGTGGGTGTAGACCGCCGCCCCTTCGCGGCACTTGCCGCCGAGCAGATCATAGACCGGCATGTTCGCCATCTTGCCCTTGATATCCCAGAGGGCCTGGTCAATGCCCGAGATCGCGTTGTTCAGCACCGGTCCGTTGCGCCAATAGCCGTGGACCATCGCCATCTGCCAGAACTCCTCGATGCGCGACACATCGCGCCCGATGGCGAACGGCTTGAGGTGCTTCTCGATCGCGGCGTGCACGGCGTGGAAGCGCTGCGTGAACGTCGCGCATCCCAACCCATAGAGGCCGGGCTCAGAGGTGAGCACCTTCACAATCACCAGCCGTGATCCCGCCGGCTGAGTTAGAATGGTCTTAACGTCGGTTATCGTAACGGGGTTTGTCATAGGGGGACTTCTCCTTTTTGAGCTATACCAAGATACCTGCTTGCCTACTGTCACGGCAGAGGTCGCCGTCCATCATCCATGCCCATTCTAGGGGCTTGCACACCTATGTCAACAGCCAAACATCGACGCGTCGGCGTACGTTGACGGGGAGCACGCATCGGTGCTCCCCGTCAACCAGAGGAGGAATGCGAAGCGTTGCGACGCTTCCATATCCAAGGCACAGCGACGCACCGTGCCCTCGATACCCGGATAGCCACACGCGGATCCATTCGCCGTTCAACAGGATCGGCCACGGCCTCCCCCTGTCACATCGACAGGAAGCGACCGAGCAGCTTCTGACTCCGCGCGTCCAGCGCAGTGACGTCTGAGATCTCGTGACGTGCTTCATTGACGTCGATGATCAACCAGTGATTGGGCGAAACCTCGCGTGTGTTGTGCGTGATGTTATTGCGCATCACGAAGTCCTGCGGGCCTTTGTCGGTCTCGACGGTCCAGTAGAGGAAGCCGAGCTCCTCCCGAATCGCCTCAATGCGCGTGATCTTGGGCACCAGATAGTAGAGGCTCAGCTCCGCCGCGATAGCCTCACGATCCTCCTGGCGCAGCTGCGTCCAGTCCTCGATGACCCCGATCTCGGGTTGCCGCTCCTCGCCGGCATCACGCACGGAGAGGAACGCATCGCTATCCGAGACAGGGAAACATGCCCTCAGGATCACGCGCGGATAGTCAACGCTGACCCCGTCCTCCCCCAGGAGGGTGAGGCTCAACGTATCGCCGTGGCGACGGAAGCGGACGTACTCCGCCGCGAGGTAGACCAGTTCGTAGCTCTTGGCCATCATGCCCTCCTTACAGGCTCGCCGTGCTGCCGTCGATGCGCGCCATCTGCGACTGCATCTGGACCAGGTTATAGAAAGCACCGCCTTTGTCCATGAGCTGCTGAGGCGTTCCCTGTTCCTCCAGCTTGCCCTGATTCAGGACCAGGATACGGTCGGCGTTGTAGAGCGTGGAGAGCCGGTGGGCGATCGCGATGGTCGTCCGCCCCTTGACCAGTTCGTTCAGGGCCTCCTCGATCTGTCGTTCCGTCTCAGTGTCCACCGATGAGGTGGCCTCGTCGAGGATCAAGATGCGCGGATTGTGGAGAATCGCGCGGGCGATCGAGATGCGCTGGCGCTCACCACCCGAGAGACCGCTTCCCCCCTCGCCCACGATCGTGTCGTAACCCTCCGGCATCGCCGTGATGAAGTCGTGAGCGTTAGCCGCCTTGGCGGCGCGGACGATCTCCGCGTAACCGGCATCGGGCTTGCCGTAGGCGATGTTCTCCGCCAACGTCCCCCGGAAAAGATAGGGCGACTGCAACACCATGCCCACCTGCCGGCGGATCTCATCCATCGACAGGTCGCGGATGTCCTCGCCATCGATGCGAATCGCACCGTCGGTGACGTCGTAGAAACGACAGAGCAGGTTGACCAACGTCGTCTTGCCCGCGCCACTGTGACCCACCACGCCGATCATCTCCCCGGGTTTGACCTCAAAGCTGACGTCGCTGATCACGGGAAAGTAGGGGTCATACCCAAAGGTCACGTGGTCGAAGGCGATGCTACCCGAGAGCTTGGGCTTGCGCAGAGGCCGCTCAGGCTGAACCTGTTCTGCCTCGTCGAGGAGCTCGAAGGTACGCTGCGAAATCGTGACAAAGCGGTTCATGGCCTCACTCACCTGGGTCAGCGCCGAGAGCGGCCCGTAGAACATACCCAGGTACCCGATGAAGGCCATCAGCGTGCCCACGCTGATGCGATCGGCCAGCACAGCCTGTCCGCCTGCATACCAGATGATCAACCCGCCGGCGCTGAAGGCAAAGGAGATCAGCGGGAAGAATCGCCCCCAGGCCAGATTGACCCGCAGTTGACTCTGCAGCATCCGGTCATTGCGCTGATGGTAGCGCAGCTCCTCCTGATCCTCCTGTGCAAAGGCCTTGACGACGCGCACGCCGGAGAGGAAGGTGTTGAGCATCGCGTTGAGCCGCCAGCGCGCGATCCAGAACCGCCGGAAGTGCGGGCGCATATCGCGGTAGTAATAGTAGGCGGCGGCGATCACGAAGGGCGTCGGGATCAGCACGTAGAGCCCCAGCGAGGGCGCCATCAGGAAGAGCACCACACCGATGCCGACGACCATCAAGAGGTTCAGCGCGAAGTTCGTCAGTTGATCGAAGAGCCCTTGGAGCTCACTGGTGTCCTGGTTGACGCGCGTCATGATGCGCCCGGTCTGATTCTTGTCGAAGTAGTCCACCGGCAGGCTCTTGAGGTGCGAGAAGAGCCGCTCCCGCAGCCCGGCGGTGAACTGCCCGCTGACGTTGATCGACAGCCAGTTCTTGGCGATCGTGATCGCCACACTCGACACACGCACCGCCAACAACCCCAAGACCAGCCAGAGGAGCATCTCCGCCCTGCCGTCGGGCCGCAGTACGTCGTCGATCAGGACGCCTGTGAGGCGCGGCGGCACCAGGTTGACCAGCGCGCCCGCCACCAGCAGCACGACGATGAGCACCACCCGCCCCCAGTAGGGCTTCGCCTCCATGACCAGACGGCGGAAGATCTTGCCGCGCTCGATGCAGTTAGGGCAGACCCGGGACGAGGGATCGGCAAGGTAGCGCCCGCAGTTGATGCAGACGTGTGCGTCCTGGGCAGCATCCGGGATCGGGGTCTCCGCGCCGTGCTTGGCCCGCTCACGGAGGTAGTGAGCGACACGCCCGAACCGGTCGGTGAGATCGTTAGAGTAGTGGAGCAGCACATGGGGCGACTTGCCGGCGGTGACCTGAAGCAGGCCGTTGCCGACACATCGCTCGATGGACGCGTCCTCGATCTCGTCGAGCTCGAACTGATAGCGCTGGTAGGCTCGCCCATTGGGGCGGTCGAGCACGAGTAAGTGCTGCTGATCGATGAACAACCATTGCTCGCCGAACTGCCCATCCGGGCCAAGATCGGATCTGACGGCGAGCCTAATATCGTGGGCGTCGTGTCCGGTCGTCTTGAGCTCCTCGACAACGGGTCTGGGGAGCTCCGCTACGTTCACCCGATGGCCATCTACATGATGATCGACGACGAACTGCGTAGAGAGCGGATCCTCTGCGCCCTCGCTTCCTGTCTTCTCTGCCATGTCTCGCCTCCTGTGGCTTCTGAGTTTGATGACTCAACCACCCAATGAGGCGCCCCACAAAAAAACTAGGGTAGCAAAGTGGACTAGACAAGGAGGGCAACTGGGCGTAAAGTAGCGAAAAAGGTCGCAAGGGAGGGATCAGCAATGCCGCGCAGGACGAAACGACCACCAGCGACACGGACTGAGGTTCTGGAGTGCA
>JAXGUU010000152.1:0-9280 GCA_040774145.1 Anaerolineae bacterium | reverse complement strand
TGACGCGAGACTTCTCTCAACTGCATCGGCAGGTCGTCTTCGGCGAATCCGGAGGCCGCATCATGTGGCAGCCACGAATTCTGGCCTGGGTCACCGACAAGGAGTTCGCCGGCGAGCCCTTCCCCCCACCCTTCACCGGCATGTCCCCCTACGAGATCTACCGCGAGCTCGACTGCTCCGCACGCCTCTACGAGTACAATGCCTGCTTCCGCCGTATCGAGCATCCGGCGGTGACCTTCGAGCACGAGAAGCTCAACGAGACCGACACTAAGACCACCGTCCATACACCGGTGGGCGACCAGGTCGCGGTCCACAGGACCACCACCAGCAACTGGCACACGATCACGGTGAAGTGGGAGGTGGCGAGCGAGGAGGAGCTGAAGGTCGCCGCCTGGCGCGAGGAGAACACCGACTGGGCCTGGGACCAGGCCATCTACGACGAGCTGCAGGCCACCGTCGGCGACCTCGGCGCGCCGACGATGTTCATGCCGCGGATGAACGTGCAGAGCCTCTACATCGAGAAGATGGGCAGCCAGAACGGCATCTATGCCATCTACGACTGGCCCGACACCGTCGAGCGCTATTTCCGCGCGCTCGAAGAGAGCCACGACCGCCTGATCGACGTGATCAACGCCTCCCCCGTCGACATCATCAACTACGGCGAGAACATCCACGCCGGCACGCTGCCGCCCAAGTGGTTCCTCAAGTACCACCTGCCCGCCTGTCAGCGGCGCTCCGAGCGGCTGCACGCCGCAGGCAAATGGATCTGCTCGCACTGGGACGGCGACGTCAAGGCCCTCTTGCCCTACGCCAGGGAGACGGGACTCGACGGCATTGAGGCCATCACCCCGGCGCCCCAGGGCGACGTCACCCTGGAGGAGGTCAAAGAAGCCCTCGGCGACGAGATGTTCCTCCTCGACGGCATTCCCGCCATCTTCTTCGACAAGACCTTCTCGGTGGAGACCCTCATCGAGTGCACCGAGCGCGTCATCGAGCTCTTCGCGCCCAAGCTCGTCCTGGGTATCTCCGACGAGATCTCCTCGACCGGCGATCTGGAGCGCGTCCGTCTCGTCGGCGAGATCGTCGATGCCTACAACGCAGCCCGCGACGCCTAGACGATGGACACCGGATGCACGAAGCCCGATACTCGATCACACTCATCACTCGTTACGTTTACCGTCCGTTAGGAGGACCCCATGACCCATCAACTGCTGTTTGAGGATAGGCTCCAAGGCACTATGGATAGCGACTGGCAATGGCTGCGCGAGGATCCCCAGGGATGGCGGCTCAAGGTGGACGCGCTCAACATCCGCGCCCTGCCCGGCACGCTCTGGGGGGAGCGCAATGATGCGCGCAACATCCTGCTGCGCTCCGCGCGCCCGCTCACGGAAGGCCTCAGCAGCGAGGTCACCGTCCGCAACGCCCCCGAGATCCAGGGGGAGCAGGGCGGCTTGATCTGGTACGTCGACGACGCAAACTACGTCAAGCTGGTCAAGGAGTGCTTGGATCAGAGTGTCTGGATCGTCCTGGCGCGCGAGGAGGCCGATCAGGGCACGCTGGTCAACCGCGTCCCCTTTGCGGGAGCGAGCGCCCACATCCGGCTCACGCTCTCCGGCGACACGATGGTCGGCGAGGTGCTCTCGGAGGACGGCACGACGTGGCAGACCGTGGGCACGTGCGAGCGCGTTCCCGCGGAGCGCGCCCAACTCGGGATCTGCGTCCACGGTGGCCCGGACGATGAGGAGCACTGGGCCGAGCTCTCCGAGTTCGCCATCCGTGGCTAGGGCGCGATGATGACACACCGAGATACCTGGACCGCGAGCTGGATCTGGCTGCCGCAGGACGGGGGACGGCCCTACCACCAAACCATCGCCGCGCGCAAGGTCTTCAGCCTGACGGCTGAGGCGTGCGACGCCATCGCGTCCGCCGATCTGCGCATCACCGCCGATAGCGCCTACCGCCTCGTCGTGAACGGCGCCTGGGTCAACGACGGCCCCTGCCGTTCGTGGCCCGAGCATACGCAGTATGATGTCGCCGACCTCACCGGCTATCTCAAGCCCGGCGACAACGAGATCCGCGTCATCGCGCGCTTCTGGTCCACCGGGACCTTCCACCAGATCTCCCAGCAGCCGGGCCTGCTCGCCCAGCTCGACCTCGTGGACCAGAGCGGCGGCGTGCGCACGATCGCGACCGACGCCACGTGGGAGGTCGCCGAGGCGAGGGCTTGGGCCGCCGACACGCCCAAGGTCAGCATCCAGATGGAACCCCAGGAGCTCTATGACGCCCGCTTGGAGGGCGATGCCGACGTCGTGCCCGCCACCGTGCTCTACGAAGCCGACGCGGGACCCTGGCAGGATCTCAACGCACGCGATGTACCGCTCCTGACCAAGGAGCCTTTCCATGTCCGCGCCTTCGTTGAGGCCAACGTCGTCCGTCGGCCGCAAGGATTGACGCTCTGCCTGCCCGCCGCCTACCTCGCCCATCCCGGTCTGACGGAGGCCAACCACAGCTTCCTGCAGGCCGGCGGCATCGCCACACGCCTCGAGCTCGCGACGGAGCAGACGCTGATCCTGATCCCCGAGGGCCTGGCCCTCTTCATCGACGGTGAAGCCGTTGAGGGCAAGCGCATCACCCTCTCGCCCGGCGTGCATCTGCTCCTCGCCTTCGTCAGCGAGGCCACCGGTCACCGCAAGGAGAAGGTGCTGCGCATCGTCGTATCCGAGACGCAAGGGGCTGATCCTCAAGATGGAGACGCGCTCCAACTCGTCAACCCCCTCCGGCCCGATCACGACAACCCCTGGGTCCGGATCGCCTTCCCCGAAGCCGACTACGCCGGTGACGATATGCGCTGGTTCGAGCACGGCTTCCCGGAAGCGCTCAACGCCCAGGTCGAGACCTACCTCGCCGAGATCGCGCGCCTGGGGTCGGAGCTCAAGCGCCCGGAGGACATCACGGCGCTCGGTCCCCGTGTCCAATGTCGACCGGCCCACGAGATGTTCGTGCGCGACACGCACCCCGACTTCCTCCATCGCGAGCCCGTCGGCGATGCCGCGCTCCATGTCCACAACCCGGCCGGTCTATTCTACGACAACGCCGAAACGACCATCGTCCATCCCTCGCCCGACGGTGACATCGAGCTGATGTACGATCTCGGCGAGCAGGCCATCGGCTACTACGACTTCGACCTCATCGCCGAGGCCGGGGTCGAGATCGATATCTACGGCGTCGAGTACAAGACTCCCGCGGGAACGATTCAGCACACCTACGGCAACCGCAATGGGATGCGCTACATCACGCGTGCCGGGCGCAACCGCTTCACCTCGCTCAAGCGCCGCTCGGGCCGCTACCTCTTCATCACGCTGCGCAACCAGCACGCACCCGTGCGCATTCGCAATCTGCGCCTGATCGCCTCGACCTACCCGGTGAACGCGGTCGGTGCCTTCCGCTGCAGCGATGAACGGCTCACGCGCATCTGGGAGATCAGCGCGCGCACCCTCAAGCTCTGCATGGAGGACACCTTCACCGACTGCCCGCTCTACGAGCAGACGCTCTGGGTGGGCGATGCGCGCAACGAGGCGGTCTTCGCCTATCCCGTCTTCGGCGCCGTCGATATCGGGCAGCGCTGCGCGCGTCTTGCCGCCCAGTCCCTGGAACGCTACCCCATCGTCGGCTCCCAGGTGCCGACGACGTGGGACGTCCTCCTCCCCGCCTGGAGCTTCCTCTGGGGCATCTCCATCTGGGATGCCTACGCCTACACCGGTGATCGCGCCTTCATGGAGGAGATGTGGCCCGCCGTGGTCGCCAACCTCGAGGGGGCGGAGGGGCTCCTTGATCCCACCACCGGCCTCTTCCGTGGCGCTTTCTGGAATATGTTCGACTGGAGTGGGATCGATGATCGTCACGAGATCGTGCTGCACAACAGCATGCTGCTCGTGGGCGCCATCGACGCCGCGCAGCGCTGCGCTGACGTACTCCACCAGACCGAACGCCGCGCCTGGCTGGACGACCTGCGCGAGCGGCTGACCGAAAGCCTCAACCGCTTCTGGGATCCGGAGCGATGCGCCTATCCCGACAGCATCCACCAGGAGGGCACCCCGAGCCCGTCGACCTCTCAGCACACCAGCTTCCTCGCCCTGCTCTACGACATCATCCCGTCCGAACACAGAGACGATGCCCTGCGTAACATGCTCACGCCGCCCGACGACATGGTGCGCGTCGGATCGCCCTTTGCGATGATGACCAACTACGAGGCCCTGGAGCGCGCGGGCCACGAGGACGCCATTATCGACTCGATTTATGACGCCTACCTGCCGATGCTCGAGGCCGGCGCCACCACCGTCTGGGAGGTCTTCCCCAGCAGCGATGACCGCCCCTCGGAGTTCCCGACCCGCAGCCACTGCCATGCGTGGTCCTCGGCCCCGGCTTACTTCCTCAACCGCATCATCCTGGGGATCCGCCCCACGGCCCCCGGCGGCGCCGAGGTCGAGATCAGCCCCCGGCTGAGTGGGCTGTCCTGGGCGGAGGGCACCGTCGCCACGGTTCGGGGGCCGCTGCATGTCACCTGGCGCGCCGACGACGAGAAGCTGCAGATCAACGTGGAGGCACCTTCAGACACCACCGTGCACTTCGTTAGGAACGAAACCCACGGAGAGCGAGAGATCATCCTCAACAATAAGGTCACCTAGGGAGGTTCGTGATGCGAACGATCGTGATTGGCGGGACGGGTCACGTCGGCACCTATCTGGTGCCACGCCTGGTGGAGGCCGGGCACGAGGTCATCGTCGTCAGCCGCGGACAGCGCGAGCCCTACACGCCTCACGGCGCGTGGGCCTCGGTTCAGCACGTCCTTGCGGATCGGGCCGAGGAGGAAGCCGACGGCACCTTTGGCCCCAGGATTCGAGAGCTCAGGCCCGACATCGTGATTGACATGATCTGCTTCACGCTGGAGAGCGCCCGACACCTCGTCGAGGCACTCCGCGGGGAGGTGCGCGCCTTCCTGCACACCGGCACCTGCTGGGTCCACGGCAGGATCACCACCGTGCCGGTGACGGAGGGCCAGCCGCGCCGGCCCATCGGCGACTACGGCATCAAGAAGGCCGCCATCGAGGCCTACCTCCACGAGGAAGCGCGCCGCCACGGCTTCCCGGCGACGTGCATCCTCCCGGGCCACATCGTCGGCCCCGGATGGGTGCCGCTCAACCCCCAGGCCAACTTCAACCCCCAGGTCTACACACGGCTGGCCCAGGGCGAGCCGGTCACCCTCCCCAACGCAGGCCTGGAGATCGTCCATCACGTCCACGCCGACGACGTGGCGCAGCTGTTCATGCTCGCCCTGGCGAACTGGAATGCCGCCGTCGGCGAGAGCTTCCACGCCCTTTCACCGGCGGCCCTGACGTTGCGCGGCTATGCTGAAGCAGTCGCCGGTTGGTACGGGCGCACGGCGGATCTCAGCTTCGCTCCCTTCGAGAGCTGGCGCGACACGGTCGCCGCAAGCGATGCCGAGGCATCGTGGAGCCATCTGGAGCACAGCCCCAATTGCTACAGCATCGCCAAGTCGCAGCGGCTCCTCGATTACCGGCCTCGCTACACCTCACTACAAGCCGTGCGCGAGTCCGTGAACTGGCTCGTGAACCAGGGCGTGGTGCGGATCTAGGTCCGGCCCCTACGCAGTTCGTTTCTAGGTGCGGATCGGTCCATCAGGCCGTCTCGGTCTCATCGGGCAACTGCACCACACAGAACAGGTTACCATCCGGGTCCTCGAGCACGGTGTAGTCGGCCCTGGGAGGGTAGCGCCACGGGTAACGTGTCGCGCCGAGGTCGAGCAAGCGCTCGACCGCACCCTCCCTGTCGTGCGTGTAGAGATCCAGATGCAGCCATCCGCGCCGGCCCGTGCGCCTCTCCGGCGCTCGATCCAACGAGAGATTCAGCCCCAAGCCGGCAGGATCCCGCAGGACGACCCAATCCGCACCGGCAGGCTCCCGGGGCTCATAGCGCAGCGCCGCTCGCCAGAACGCCAGCATCCGGTCGAACTCATAGCACCGAATCACGATTGACCCTATCCGCAGATCGTTGGTTGGCGCCATAGGTAGCCCTCTCTCCTCTCGACGGCAAGCCTCCCGCTGACCCGGCTCGCCGCGCTGTGCTCTTGCTCTTGCCGACGATTCAGCGTAATCTAGCGTGATGCTACCAATGATCATGATAGAGGAGTTGTGTCACCGTGAAAACTGAGCGCATGATGCTATGGGACGGGCAGCCACCTGCCTCGTCCCCTGATGATGACTTTGAGCCCTATCTGGAGCTATTCCCCGCCCCATCGCAGGAGGTCCGTGGCGCGGTCCTCATCTGCCCCGGCGGCGGCTACGTGAACCGCGCTGCCCACGAGGCGGCCCCCATCGCCGAGGCCTATCGTGAGGCCGGCTTTCACGCCTTCGTGGTCCAGTACCGCGTCAGCCCGCACCTTCACCCGGCGCCGCTCCTTGACGTCTCGCGAGCGCTCCGCCGGATCCGCCGGCACGCGTCCGACTGGCGGGTCGAGCCGCAGCACATCGCCGTCTGCGGCTTCTCGGCGGGTGGTCATCTGACCGCAAGCCTGGGCGTTCACTACGGCCTGGATGAGATCAACACCGGCGATCCCCTGGACGCGATCAGCGCGCGACCGGACGCCCTCATTCTCAGCTACGCCGTCATCTCGGGCAAGCACTTCCGCCACGTCGGCTCCTTCACCAACCTGCTCGGCCCCGATCCGTCCCCTGAGGCCTTGGCCCTGATGTCGCTGGAGGCTCACGTGACGCCCGATACGCCCCCGGCTTTCCTCTGGCACACCGCCGACGATGCAGTGGTGCCGGTGGCGAACAGCCTCTGCTTTGCCGAGGCGCTGAATGAACATAGGATCCCCTTCGAGCTCCATATCTACCCCCATGGCGCTCACGGTCTCGGTCTGGCCCCGGCGGCACCGCACGTAGCCACCTGGATGGACCTGAGCGTCGCATGGCTTCGGGACATGGGGTGGTGAGATGGGCATCAGCCTAGGACTCGTCGGCCTGGGCTCCTTCGGGAGCGCCTTTGCCGACCTCTTCATGAGCCATCCGCTCGTCGATCGCATCGCGCTCTGCGACCGCGAGCCCGATCGCATGCAGGCCTTCGCCACCCGACCCGCGTGGCAGGCCAAGCTCGCGCCGGACGACCTCTACCCCTCGCTCGACGCCATCTGCGCGAGCGATCTGGACGCATTGGTCATCATCACCCAACCCTGGCTGCACGCTCCGCAGGCCATCCAGGCACTCGAATCCGGCAAGCACGTCTACAGCGCCGTCCCGGTGATCAGCATCCCTGACGCCGACGAGATTCTCGAATGGTGCGACCGGCTGGTCCGCACCGTGGAGCGGACCGGCTTGCACTATATGCTCGGTGAGACCACCTATTACCGCCCCCAGGCGATGCTCTGCCGGCGGCGCGCAGCCGAAGGCGCCTTCGGCCACTTCGTCTACGCCGAGGGCGAGTACTTCCACGATGTCGACGCGGCGTGCAACCTGCGCGAGGTCCGCCGCCTGCGCCTCGACAGCCAGGCCGGCGCGGAGTGGCTGGAGATGGAGGCCTACTACCACCGGCGCGGCGTCAAAGGCGGCCCGATGCACTACCCCACCCACTCCATCAGCGGGCCGATGAGCGTGATGCAGGCCCATCCGGTCAAAGTATGTGCCTGGGGCTTCGCCAACCGCGACGGCGACGACTACTTCGAGGACGATGCCTTCAGCAACGAGACGGCCCTCTTCCTGATGAGCAACGGGGCCACGATGCGCATCTGTGAGTATCGGGAGATCGGTCACCCGGAGAGGGAGATCTTCCGCATCTACGGCACCGATGGCAGCTTCGAGAACGACACGTGGACCGACACGCACACCGTGACGCCACTCAGCCTTGAGGAGATGCGCGACCCCTTGCCGGATGAGGTCGCTACGGCCTTCGAGCAGGCCGCAGGGCCTGACTTCTACGGCGGGCACGGCGGCTCCCACGCCTACCTAGTCCACGAATTCGTGGACGCCATCGCCCACGACCGCACGCCCGCGATCAGTGTCTGGGAGGCCATCCGCTATATGGCGGCGGGCGCCGTCGCCCACAAGTCAGCCCTGCGCGATGGTGAGCTCTTGGAGGTCCCCGACTGGGGAGGCGCTCAGTGAAGTCTCCCTTCCGGGTTGCTACCCCTACCCACCGGCAACCCGGAAGGTGGCCCGACAGGAATCTTCCGGGTTGCCCGACGAGATGGCGAAGCAACCCGGAAGCATGAGAAAGGAGAACAGATGATCCGGACTAGAGACGACTACGAGAGTATACCCGCCCGCTACCCCGAACTGCGCGACAAAGTCGCGATCGTCACCGGCTCGAGCCGCGGCATCGGGCGCGAGATCGCCCTACGCCTGGCAAGGGAGGGCATGAAGATCGTCATCAACAGTCGCACGCCCGAGGATGTTGAGGCGACGACCGCCGAACTCTAGACCTTCGGCGCCGACGTGATCGGCGTGCCGGCGGACCAGGGCCGAAGCGAGGAGATTGACCGCCTCTTTGACGCCACCCTCAGCGCTTTCGGCACGGTCCACCTCGTGGTCAACAACGCTGCCGACCTGAGGCGCCACCATTTCTTCGAGGTAGAGCCCGAGCTCGTCGACAGCCAGCTGGCGACTAACATCCGCGGCCCTTACCTCTGCGCGCTCTTAGCCGCCCGTCAGATGCGCGACGCGGGGCACGGCGGCAGCATCATCCACATCAGCTCCGTCGGCGGGCTGCGCGCCCACTGGCGCGGACTACCCTATGATATGACCAAAGGCGCCATCGACGCGATGACCCGCGCGATGGCGCTCGAACTGGCACAGTACGATATCCGCGTCAACGGCATCGCGCCGGGCGCTACGCTCACCGAGCGCTGGCCCGACACGAACCATCCCAGGATGAAGGCCGTCGCCGAGCGCATCCCGATGAAACGCTTCGGATACGGCATCGAGATCGGCGCCGCCGTCGCCTTCCTGGCCTCGGACGACGCCGCCTACATCACGGGTCAGACGCTCTATGTCGACGGCGGCATCACGACCCAGCTGCACCCGCCCGGGCAGCCGATCTGAGCTCGAACTTGTCCTGCAGATCGTCGATCAGCTCGCGGGCCTTGGCCTCGGTATCGGCCTCGGCGAAGATGCGCAGCACCGGCTCGGTGCCCGAGAAGCGCATCAGGGCCCAGTTGTCGTTCGCCAGGAGGAACTTGACGCCATCCAGCGAGGAGATCTGCTCCACC
>JAXGUU010000151.1:0-9281 GCA_040774145.1 Anaerolineae bacterium | reverse complement strand
AGGCTAAGGCTGAGGAGACCGAGGCCCGTATCGCGGAGGCACGCGAGCTGATGGGTCGTATCGAGGGCTTGACGGCGACCCTGGCGGGTGCTGAGCTGCAGGCGGCCCTGCTCAAGCTGAAGCCGCGTATCGACGCGGCGAACACCTCGACGGTCTGCGACAAGTCGGAGCTCGACTTCGACACCGGGCCGTTGCCCTTCAAGCTGCTCAATCTCCTATCGGTGGGTCTCGGCCTGCGGGATTGATCGCGCCGTGCCACCGGGCGGTGGTCTGACGGCAAGGATCTGTCTAGCGGATCTGATGCCCCTCCAGTCGGGCAACCGCTCAAGGCCGCCAGAACGGCCTTGAGCGGGATCGCCTGCGGTGGCACGCCGTCGTGCTTGCGGTAGGTTGTGTCGACGTGGGCCGCGGGGTATAATCGCGTCCAAGGCTCACCATCCAACCTAGGGGGATGACATGCACATCTACCGTATTCCGCCCGACACCCGCGTGGACCTGAGCGACTGGGACCCGCGTGACCGCAGCCGCTTCGACGGCGGCAGGAAGGCCAGCAAGGCGGTGCTGGAGATGCTCAACGGTCGTTTGAGGAACCTTCAGGAGCTGCTCTACGCCGAAGGCAAGCACAAACTGCTGATCGTGCTGCAGGCGACCGACACCGGCGGCAAGGACGGCGTGATCCGCCACGTCTTCCGCGGGGTCAACCCACAGGGCGTGAAGGTGGCGAACTTCAAAGTGCCCACACCTAAGGAGTTGGCCCACGACTATCTGTGGCGCATCCACCAGCACACACCAGGCAGCGGCGAGATCGCCATCTTCAACCGTAGCCACTATGAAGATGTCCTCGTCGTACGGGTGCACGAGCTGGTGTCCCAGGAGGTCTGGGAGCGACGCTACGACCACATCAACGCTTTCGAGCGTATGCTCGCGGACGAGGGCACGACGATTCTCAAGTTCTACCTCCACATCAGCAAGGAGGAGCAGCGCGCGCGCCTGCAGTCACGGCTGGATACGCCTGAGAAACAGTGGAAGTTCAACGTCGGCGACCTGAGGGATCGTGCGCTCTGGGACGACTTCGCGGCTGCCTATGAGGATATGCTCAGCAAGACCAGCACACCGTGGGCGCCGTGGTACGTTGTCCCTGCGGACCGCAAGTGGTACCGCAACCTTGTGATCGGCACGACGTTGGTGGAGACGCTGACAAACCTGGATATGGCTTACCCTGACCCCGAGGACAATCTCGACGAGATCGAGATCGTCTGATCACCGACAAGGAGCACGCGGATGAAAGATCGAAGCTTACTGATGATTCCCGGGCCGATCGAGTTCGAGCCCGCAGTGATGGCGGCGCTTGCCGCACCGACGACCAGCCACGTAGCCCCCGACTTCATCGAGCTCTTCGGACAGGCGCTCGAGCGGATGCGGGAGGTTTTCCTGGCCCCAGACAGCCAGCCCTTCGTCGTCGCCGGGTCGGGCACGCTGGCGATGGACCTGGCCGGCGCGAACCTGATCGAGCCCGGTGATCGGGCCCTGGTGGTCAACACCGGCCACTTCGGCGATCGCTACGGGGATCTGCTGTCGCGCTATGGCGCCGAGGTGACCCACGTGCGCGCGCCGATCGGCGAGCGGCCCACAGTCGCCGCTGTCGAGGCAGCGCTGCAGGGCGGGAGCTTCAAGCTGATGACGGTGACGCACGTCGACACCTCAACCGGTGTGGTGGTCGATGTGGAGGCGATGGGCAAGCTCGCACGTCGTTACGACACGCTCTTGGTCGTCGACGGGGTCTGTTCGGTTGCCGGCGAGACCCTGCGAACCCAGGCCTGGGGTGTTGATGTGGCGTTGACCGCCTCGCAGAAGGCCGTCGGCACGCCGCCGGGCTTAGCGCTGTTGGTCGCCGGCCCGCGCGCGCTGGAGGCCTTCCACCGACGTCGTACGCCGGTCGGCAACTTCTACGCCGACTGGGCGAACTGGCTGCCGATCATGAAGGCCTATGAGGCCCGGCAGGCCCGCTACTTCGGCACACCGGCCGTCAACCTGGTGGCTGCCCTCAATGTGAGCCTCGGCCTGATCCTGGAGGAGGGGATGGAGGCGCGTTTCCGCCGTCACGCGCGGATCAGCCGGGCGACCCAGGCGGCGATCGAGGCGCTCGGATTGGGCCAGGTGCCTGCGTCCCCCAAGATCGCGGCGACGACCATGACCGCGCCCCGCTACCCTGAGGGCGTGGTCGGCCCCGATTTCCTGGGTAAGGTGAAGGCGGCGGGTGTGGTGCTGGCGGGCGGACTCCACGGGGCGATCAAGAGCGAGTATTTCCGCATCGGGCATATGGGCGCGGTGTCCCAGGGTGACGTGCTCGCCACCATCGGCGCCATCGAATCAGCGCTGGCGGGCTGCGGCTACCCCTTCGAGCACGGTGCCGGGGTCGCCGCGGCGATGGCGGAGTTTGCGGCGCAGGGTGGGGCTTGACGTGCCGCGTTCAGTAGTTGAGCTGCAATCCATAGGTTGTCATCGGACTTTGATGTGAACATCGGCCTATCCGGCTAGTGATTGCCGAACTTCGAGGTGAAGGTGACGCGTAGCGCCCGGAACTGGAGAGTGTTTGAGCGCATCTGGCGGTTTCGGGTGTTGCTGCTCTTGTCTCTCATTTACGTGGTTCTGGGCCTTGCCTATGTTGGCGTAACTCCGATCCTGGAGAAGTCGGACGAACAAGGGCACTATGGCTATCTGCTCTACCTTAGGGAGAATCGTGCGCTCCCGCCGCTTCAGGTGATCGATGAACTATCCTTTGAGTTCAAGCAACCGCCGCTCTACTATGTGGTGGCATCGGTCCTGTCACGTCTGCTACCTGATTCGCCCTCTACGTCTGCCATCTCTCTGGATCGCAACCCCTACGTAGATCACGCAGTGCCAGGGGAACGAGGCGACAATCGAACCGTCTATCTTCACCCCCCACACCACACTCCTCTGGGCACGATGGGTAGAGTGGTCTCTATGGGGTTCGGATGGGGTACCATGGTGATGGCGTATTTCCTCGCGAGGGAGGTGATGCCCACAGTATCACCTGCTCACTATGCGTCGGCTATGATTGCCGGCTTCCAACCTAGATTCATGTATATGGCAACGGCGGTGAACAATGACGCAAGTGCTGCCTTCTTTGGCGCCACAATCACCTATCTTCTCGTGCAGTGTGTCAGGCGTGGTGCCAGACTACCGTTGCTTGGCCTGATGGGATCTGTGTTAGGTCTTGCCGCCTTGTCCAAGACAAGTAGTCTGCTCTTCCTGCCGTTGGCCTGTCTGGTGCTGGTCGCAGCGCCAGACAAGCCGTGGCAACGCCGAGTCGTTGACCCTGCCGTCATCGTGGTGATTGCAGTGGTGGTTGGAGGTTGGTGGTACGTGCGGAACGCCGTTGCCTTTGGCGACGTTATCACACTTGGGTCTCATCTGGACAGCGATCTGGGGATCAGACCGCTTTCAGACCGACTGGTTCGCGATGTCCTCAGCATTGAGTACACTTTTTGGGCGAATCTTGCCAGAACGACGGTTGCTCGCCTTCCTCTTGACTCTGTGCTGATCTGGTGGGGGAGACTTAGCTCGATAGCTCTGATTGTCGGTGTCTGGCGCTGGAGATCGGGTTCGCCGTCTCCTGACGAACAGTCGATGGTGATCATCTTGTTGTGCGTCCCAGTCGCCTTTGTGCTCGCTCTGGTCGGCTATTGGACCCGCACGCAGGCTTTTGCTTTCGGTAGGCTGCTTCTCCCGGCACTCGCTGCTCTGGTGACGCTCTGGGTTTTCGGGTGGTCTCGCGCGTTGGCGGATCCGTGGCGTGGATTGCTTCTTCGTCTCTCTGGTGGGTTGGTCTTGTGTACCAGCGTGATTACGCCATTTGTCTCGATATGGCCTCTCTATCATCCGCATCGGCGGTTTGATCCGGAGAGCGCTCAAGCTCTGGTTGACTGGCACTACTACGCACGGGACGGGTCCGAGATCGCTAGGCTCATCGGTTACAATGCAGGGTCGTCCTATGTGACCGAAGAGGCGTCAGTGGCACTTGAGCTGTGCTGGCTCCCGGTCGGTCGTACGGATGCTCCCGCTTCGGTCTTCGTCCATATCGTTGATGCTAGTCAGGTTCACTCCCCCACGGGCCCTCCAATCCTTGGGGGCCGAAGGACGTATCCCGGTCTCGGGAACAAACCTACGGACAGGTGGGCACTTCTGGAGTCATTCTGTGATCCGCTGTGGGTTCGGCTGTCCTCAGCCGAGGCCGTTGTGCCGACCCAGACGCTAGTCGAGGTCGGGTTGATTGACGGTACAAGCGGTGAGCGTCTTGAGGTTCGGGATGGAAGTGGATCTCCAATCACAGCAATGCTGCCTGGACCTGCCTTAGTCAACGCGGCTGACCTAGAGAGCGAGATTCTTGTGGCTCAGTACGTATTTGGTGAGTCCATTGTCTTGCATAGGTTGGATGCCGAACTGGACGGACGTAGTCTTGAGATGGAGATGACGTGGCAGTCACGGCACCACGTGCCCTATGATGCTGTGGTGTTTGTGCACGTTCTGGATAGCGATGGTGCGCTAGTAGCACAGACAGACATTCCGCCGGCAGGTGATCGCTTTCATACCTCTGCGTGGATACCTCGGCAGATATTGACCGGTACCCTAGTACTCCCACTACCAGCAGGGCATAGTGAGCCTTACGCACTGCGGTTCGGACTCTATGAGCGTGAGTCGCTGCAGCGGTTGCCAGTCGTTGGGAGCGACGGAGAACTGGCGGTTGATAGTATGATCGTGTGTCATATTGGGGATCACGAGGGGTTCTCCTGCAATTGACGCAATCCTACGTCGATGGCCTTCCTGTTGCACTCTACAGAATCTGATCGGAACCAGGTGTGCGGTGAGACTCTTGAAGCTGGGTTGCTGTGGCGCAGTACTGGTCTTGGTGGCTCTGGCAGCGTCTGGGGCAAGTAGCATATCGGAACTCAGGGCGGATCTCCTGGTACCTTCAGACGCGGATGGCTTCGCACAGGTGGCACTGAGCGAGGAAGCGTTTGTGCCTGCGGGTGAGTACATTCGGGGCTGTACCGAAGACACTGTTGGCATTGCCAAGTGCTTTATTGAGTCAAAGCCACTCCAGGCTGTATACCTAGATGCGTTCTACATTGACAAGACTGAGGTCACCACCGCCCAATACGCTGCGTGTGTTGCGGCTGGTGCCTGTCGTGAGCCGCTTCTGTTCAGTTCAACTACGAGGCCTCACTACTACGGCAATCCCGAATTCGCTAACTATCCTGTCATCCACGTAGATTGGGAACGTGCAGATGCCTACTGCCGCTGGGTGGGAAAACGACTTCCGACGGAAGCTGAGTGGGAGAAAGCGGCTCGTGGCACGGATCATCGTCTGTTCGCGTGGGGCAATGAGTTCATCACGTGTGAGAAGTGCAACTGCAATACGTGGTACAACAACGAATGGGGAGAGCGGCGTGAAAGCCCTTGTGTTGGTGATACGTCACCGGTGGGAGGTTACCGAGATTACGCGAGCCCCTACGGCGTCTATGATATGATCGGGAATGTTCGTGAATGGGTCAATGATCTGTACGCCAAGCACTACTTCGTCGACGCGCCCTACTATAATCCTCAAGGGCCAGAGAGCACTGTCACAGGTGAATCCCTAGTGCGAGGAGGTGGATGGAAGGATACCTACACGCATGCCAATGCGTGGGGGCGTCTGGACGAAGCGGATATCTACGAGACTCACTTGATTGGTTTTCGCTGCGCCAGGACTGCCTATGATGTTCCGCCTACGCCTCAACCTACGCCCACTCCTACCCCTTTCGCAACAGCTCACGTAGGACAGGAAGGTGGTGCGTTGTGGATCAACCCTCGAGATCATCTGACGCTCATCGAAATACCTGAAGGCGCGTTCGCGTCCTCGGAAGCTGTGACGCTGAGTCACAGTCTTCTGAACAGCGCTCAGGGAGACCTACAGGGCGCGAATCACTACTTTAGACTGGACGTGCAGGGTATCACTGCAGCGTCTGCAACGCAATCGCTGCCAAGTCCGGTGCGCGTGATACTGGCTTACCGGGAGTCGGGTGCTGTCGTGGGGGAGACGATCGACCTGTATCGTGTCGCGGCCAGTGGTTGGATCACTGATGGGATTACTCGGGTTGTGACTATGCCGGGGTACCTCGTTGCCGATGTCGCATTCACTGGTGTTTACGGCCTACTGGGAGCGACACATCGAACCTACCTGCCCTCTGTGCTTCGCTGAATCAGACAGATGGCTGCAACTGGTTTGTCCTTGCGTACGCCTCAGGGTCATTGGCTCTGTGGAGCGGCGAGCCGACGTGAAACCACGTCGGCTGTGATATGATCTGAGTGCAGTAAGCTTATGTCCAACGTAGCTACACGCCTGATCTCCCTGATCTTCTTGCTGCAGTCGCGGTCGCTGTGCAAAGCCGGCGATCTAGCTGACGAGTTGGGCGTCTCAGAGCGGACAATCCATCGCTACATGGGGATGCTCGAGGAGATGGGCATCCCGATCTACTCGGAGCGCGGGCCCTACGGCGGCTTCTCGTTGATGCGCGGCTACAAGCTGCCGCCGCTGATCTTCACCGCCGAGGAGGCTACCGTGCTCTATATGGGCGCCGGCTTGGTCGAGCAGGTGTGGGGCCAGGTCTACCACGATGCTGTCACCGGCGTCATCGCGAAGCTCGACAACGTGCTGCCCGACGACCTGCGCCAGCAGGTGGATGAGGTGCAGCGGAGCCTGGTCGTCAGCGGGCTGGCGGCGCGAGACTATCGTCCCTGGGCACCCACGCTGCAGATGTTGCGTGAGAGCATCCTGCGCCGCCGGCGTGTGCGGATGACCTATCGCAGCTTCGCGCTGGAGGAGACGTGTCGCGAGGTCGATCCCTATGCCTTGACTTTCCGCTGGGGGCTCTGGTACCTTGTGGGGCATTGTCGGCTGCGCGACGACATGCGCAGCTTCCGCGTCGACCGCATCAAGGAGGTCGACGTTCTCAAGGAGACCTTTGTCATCCCGCCCGACTTCTCCGCGCGGGCCTATGTGGAGCACCAGATGCAGTTCGACGATCGGTACACGGTGATGGTCCACCTCGACGCCATCGCAGCGGCGCGAGCTCGCGAGCAGATGGGGCACTGGGCGGAGATCGTCGACCACGAAGACGGCTCGGCGACCGTGCAAATGCAGGTCTCGGATTTTGACTGGGCTACCGGATGGGTGTTGGGACAGGGGGGGCGGGCCAAGGCCCTGGAGCCCCCTGAGCTCGTGGCCCGGGTGCGCGAAGAGGCCGAACGGATCGCGGCAGATCACCTGTCGTCATAGCGTCTGGCGTCTACGATTGGTCAGGGCGACTCTCCAGCACCGCCAGGCGGAACGGGTCGTCGCCGTGGTCGTTGAGTTTGCGCAGCCACGGTAGGTTGGCGACGGTGGGCGTGATCGGGCCGTAGGTGCCGATACGGATGCGGTGGACTCGCGCGACGCCGGCGAGGCGATTCATCACGTCGGATAGGGCTTCGCCAACGAAGGGCGTGAAGAGATAGAAGACGGTGCCTTCGGTGTAGTCGACTGAGCGGGCGTCGGCGTTGATGAAGGTCGTGTGGTGAACGTCGAGGCGCCGCGATGTGGCCTGCGCGTAGGCGCAGAGCACCGGATCGATCTCGACGCCACGGGCGGCTGCGCCCGTGAGAAGGGCCACGATCAGGGCGATGTCACCGAGACCGGACCCCAGATCGTAGAAGACGTCGTCGTGCCCGATCTCGGTGCGGTCAATCAGCTCCAGAATCGTGCTCACGGGGCTGGGCTGGAAGGCGATCAGCTCGTTGCCCAGTGGATGGGTGGGTCTGGGCGTGGCCCCCTCGTGGAAGATGCCGGCGATGAGAACGTCGAGCGGGTCGAAACTTAGGTGCAGGTGCGCTGTGCTCTGTGGCTCGTAGGATGTGTAGCGATCGAACAGCCGGCGGAGCGCAGCGCCCGATAGCCTGCGTGACGTGATCTGGCGGCGAACTCGTGCGAAGAACAGCTGATCGATGCGGCGCAGCCGAGCCGTCAACGCTCGTGCTTCTGCCAGGAGCCCCTCGATGGTGACATCATCGCCGTGCCGGCTGAGCCGGTGTGAGAGCACCTCCTCGGCGTAGTCCAGCTCGTCCAGAGCCTGCGACCGCGCTGCCAGGTTGCCCTCTTCGAGCAGCGCGGTCGAATTCAGCAGCTCCTCCAGCTCGGCGGCGATCCTCTCCAGAACCATAGGTCAGGCTGCGAAGAGACCCAGCTGCTTCACCGTCTGGGGGGTGTAGAGGGGGATGCACGTGGCGATACGGTGGCGACGGCAGGCGTCCTCGAAGAAGGGCCAGAGCTCGCGAGCACGCGGGCTCTCGCACTCGTAGCGGTCGCCGAAGGCGCGCTCATAGTGCCGGCGAACGCCGGGGAAGTGCTCGTCGAGTCGGTCGTAGTAGTACTCGCGCTGCCGGTTGCGCGTCGTCATCCCGATCCAGGGGATGATGTAGGCGCCCCCGGCAGCGGCGGTCTGGGCCACAATGGCCTCGATGTTCTCCTCGTTGTCCTCAATGAAGGGCAGGATCGGCATCATCGTCGTGCCCGTCTGAACGCCGTGGTCGGCGAGCACACGCATCGCCTGCAGGCGCGCTGAGGGGCGCGAGGCATAGGGTTCGACCTTGGCAGCGAGATCGTCGTCGGTGGTGGTGAGGGTGAAGCTGACGCTGGCGTAGGTGCGGGCGATCTCGCGGAGGATGTCCAGCTCCTTGAGCACCAGCGCGCTCTTGGTGATGATGTGGACCGGGAAGCCGAACTCGGCGATGACGGCGAGGGCGCGCCCCGCCAGGTTGACTTGCGCCTCGAGCGGCATGAAGGGGTCGTTCATCGAGCCCAGCCCGATCGGCCCCTTGATGCGCTTGCGCGAGAGCTCGTCGCGCAGCAGTTCGATGGCATTGACCTTGACCAGGACCTCCTCATCGAAGTGCTCAATCTGGTAGCATTCGCTTCTCGAGTCGCAGTAAATGCAGCGGTGCTCGCAGCCTCGATACAGGTTCATGTTGTAGCGGCAGCCGAAGATGGTGTCGGGATGAGCGGTGCTTCCCAACAGGACCTTGGCCCGGATCTCGTGAACGACCGTCAAGCGCCTGTCCTTAGGTACGCCTCGCGGATTGTCAATAGTCGGGTCATGTATACCACCCATAGTCGGCTGATGTTTACCAGGCATCGTCGGACGCATGGTTACCACGAGCGGGGCCATGGCGGGTGGCAGAAGGGT
>JAXGUU010000150.1:0-9349 GCA_040774145.1 Anaerolineae bacterium | reverse complement strand
CCCATCCGCCCTCCGCCCCCCATCAGCCATGTAGGGCGGGAAGCCGTCCCGCCCTCTGCCCCCTCAATAGCATGCTTGCAGCCCCGTCCCGGGGCGTCGCACGCGACGAGCGGTCGGTGGCTCTACGATGCGTCGAGCTCGCTGTCAGACCACCGCCCAAGGCCCGCAGCCAGGCCCTTGGGCGGGATGCTCCAATAGCATGCTTGCAGCCCCGTCCCGGGGCGTCGGACGCTGCATCAACCGTTGCCCCGCAGCCCCAAATCAGGTAGACTGCCCCCAAGAGCCCCCAACCGGGCCGAAAGGAGACACCATGGACCGCAGGCAATTCTGCATCCGCTTGCTCAAGGCGGGCGGCGCCGTCGCGCTCGCCCCCCTGATCCAAGCCTGCGCCGGCGAAGACCCCACGGCGCCCTCGCCCACGCCCACCGGCACGCCGCTGCCCTCCCCCTCGCCCACCAGCTCACCATCCCCCACCGCCACGCAGCCGCCTGCGCCCACGCCCACCGACCAGTCCGCTGGGCGCGACGACCAGTCTGCTGGGCGCGTCGCCCTCGTGCGCACCCGCGACCGCATCGCCGGCATGCGCCAGGCCATCGACCTGCTCGGCGTCCATCCCGCCGCCGGCAAGCGAGTGCTGCTCAAGCCCAACCTCAACAGCGCCGACCCGCCCCCGGGCTCCACCGACACCCTCATGCTGCGCGAGCTCGTCATCCTGCTCAACGAGATGGGCGCCACCGCCATCACCATCGCCGACCGCAGCGGGATGGGCAACACGACCGCCGTGATGCAGGCCAAGGGGCTGCCCGATCTCGCCGAGGAGCTCGGGCTGGACCTCATCGCGCTCGACACCCTCGCCGAGAGCGAGATGACGCTCATCACCGACGCCGACTTCCACTGGCCCCAGGGCTTCGCCGTGCCGCGACTGCTGCTCGAGGCCGAGTGCGTCATCCAGACCTGCTGCCTCAAGACCCACCGCTACGGCGGCCACTTCACCATGTCGCTCAAGAACTCCGTCGGCCTGGTCCCGGGCACGCCCTCCGGCTCCGGCTTCGTCGGCAGCCACAACTACATGCGCGACCTGCACGACTCCCCCCACCAGCGCCTTATGATCGCCGAGATCAACGCCGCCTACCGGCCCGCCCTCATCGTCATGGACGGCGTCGAGGCCTTCGTCCGGGGCGGCCCGGCGACCGGCACCCGCGCCCCCACCGAGGTGATGCTGGCGAGCACCGACCGCATCGCCATCGACGCCGTCGGCGTCGCCCTCCTGCGCATGCACGGCACCACCCCCGAGGTGAACCGCGGACGCATCTTCGAGCAGGAACAGATCGCCCGCGCCGTCGCGCTGGGCCTTGGCATCGACGCAGCCGAAAGGATCGAGCTCCTCACCGCCGATCCCGACAGCGCCGCCTACGCCGACGACATCCGCCAGACCCTGACCGCCTAACCCCCCTTCGCGACGTTCGGCTCTTCCGCTTCGCAAGGGAAAGCCCTCCCCGCCCCGATTTCCCAGACACTCATCGTCTTTACCCCTTGCCCCGCCCGCACTTTGCGGCACAATCCCCCCATCGGCGTGGATCGCACCACGCCCCTAGCCGAGAGGAAGGGACACGTATGGACAAGAACACCGCCCCGTCGTCCATCGACGACTACATCGCGGGCTACCCGCCCGAGATCCGGGACATCCTCACGCGCATCCGCGCCCTGATCCGCAGGATCGTGGCCTTCAGGGTCCGGGAGAACCTGGCCCGCGCCGCGGAGCAGGGTCGCTAGCCAAGGAGGTAACAAGATGAGCAAGCAGCAGCGGATCACCCCATGTCTCTGGTTCGACCGCGACGCCGAGGACGCCGCCTCGTTCTACACCTCGCTCTTCCCCCACGCGCGCATCAACCACGTGGCGCGCTACGCCGCCGGCGAGGGCGACGTCGAGGGCTACGTGAAATACGGCCACTTCTCGCTGGGCGGCGAGACCTTCATCGCCATGGACAGCGGGCTCGACCACAACTTCACCTTCAACGAGGCCATCTCCTTCGAGGTCGCCTGCACCTCCCAGCCCCAGATCGACCACCTCTGGGAGCACCTCACCGCCGGCGGCGAGGAACAACCCTGCGGCTGGCTCAAGGACCGCTTCGGCGTCTCCTGGCAAATCGAGCCCCTCGTCCTCCAGACCTACCTCAACGACCCCGACCCCGAGCGCACCGCCCGCGTCATGCGCGCCTTCCTCCAAATGACCAAAGTCGACATCCCCACCCTAACCCGCGCCTACGAAGGGCATGGCGACTAGGCCACCCGCCATCCCGCCCAAGGCCTCTCTCTCCCGCTCAAAGCCGCCAGAACGGCTTTGAGCGGTGGTCTGACGAACACCCCCACACATCGCAGACCCAACTCCCCTCCCCACAACACCATGCTTGCAGCCCCCTCGTCCGCGAGGGCCCCGTCCCGGGGCGTCGCCCGCGGCACCACCCCCCGCTGGACGCCCCCCCACCCCGATGGTATAATCCCCCTATGCTCACCACCCAAGTCAACGTCGGCATCGCCTTCCTCGCGGGGCTCGCCTCCTTCCTCGCGCCCTGCGTCCTGCCCCTCGTCCCCGCCTACCTCAGCTACCTCAGCGGCTACACCCTCGGCGCCGACGACGCCGGCCCCACCCGCCGCGGCCACGTCGTGGTCCACGCCCTCTTCTTCGTCCTCGGCTTCTCCATCGTCTTCATCCTCCTCGGCACCGCCGCCGGCGCCCTCGGACGCCTCGTCCGCGGCGACGCGCTGCGCTACCTCGGCGGACTCGTCCTCATCCTCTTCGGCCTCACCCTCACCGGCCTCCTCCACATCCCCCTCTTCGACCTCCAGGCCCGCCTCACCGTCAAGCGCCGCGTCGACTGGGGCGTCGCCTCATCGCTCGTCGCCGGACTCGCCTTCGGCGCCGGCTGGACCCCCTGTGTGGGCCCGGCCCTCTCCAGCATCCTCGTCCTCAGCGCCGACCAACGCACCGCCGCCCAGGGGACCCTGCTGCTCGTCGCCTACTCGGCGGGCATCGGCCTGCCCTTCATCGCCGCCGCCGCCCTCATCGAGCGCCTCGGCGGCCTGCTCCGCCGCATCGCGCCCTACCAACTGCTCATCCACCGCGCCCTCGGCGTCCTCATCATCGCCGCCGGCGTCGTGCTCTTCACCGACAGCTTCAGCGCCATCGGCCTGTGGCTCGAACAACGGGGGATCGGATGGGATCTGGGGATCTGACCTCGCCCGAGGAGATCGTCCGCGAGGCCGAGCGCCGCATCGCGGCCCGCGACGCGTCCCCTGCCGCGGCGCAGCCCGCCGTGCTCGCGCTCAAGCGCGGGGTCCGTTGGCTCGCCCGCCACTGGGTCGCCATGCTCAACCTGGTGATCGCCCTCTACCTCGCCGGCGCCGTCGCCGCGCCCGTCGCCATGCACCTCGACCGCCCGGGGCTCGCGCGCGCGCTCTACGCCTTCTACGGCCCCTTCTGCCACCAGTACCCCCACCGCTCCTTCTTCCTCTTCGGCGAGGCCGCCGCCTACCCGCTCACCAGCCCCCAGACCGCGGGCGAGATGGCGGCCCACCGCCACGACCTCGGCGACCCGCACCTGGGCTACAAGATAGCCCTCTGCCAGCGCGACATCGCCATCTACGGCATGATGCTGCTCGCGGGCCTCGTCTACGGCCCGCTGCGCAAAGTCGTGCGCATCCCGGCCCTGCCGCTGTGGCTCTACTTTCTCTTCGGCATCCTGCCCATGGCGCTCGACGGCGGCGTCCAGTGGATCTCCAACGCCATCTGGACCCTCGCCCCGGGCCTCATCGACGCGCCCTTCGAGACCATCCCGCTCATGCGCGTCCTCACCGGCGCCCTCTTCGGCCTCGGCGTCATCGCCGTAGGCTACCCCCTCCTCGCCGAGTACTTCGACGACGTAGGCAACAAAGTGACCAGTGACAAATGACGATGGACGATGGAGCGGAGAACCGCAACGAGTAAGCAAGCAACCTGTACCCTGTACCCTATCACCTGTACCCTGTACCCTGTACCCTGTACCCTATACCCTATACCCTATACCCTATACCCTATACCCTATACCCTATACCCTATCACCTGTACCCTATACCCTATCACCTGTACCCAGCAGCAGGAGGACTCATGGAACCACCTTTCGGCCCGATCATGCTTGAGCTTGGCCCCATCAGCATCTATTGGTACGGCTTTCTCATCGCCACCGCGATCCTGCTCGGCGCGCGCGTCGCCAGCTTCCTCGCCGAGGAGGGCGGCGAGAACCCCGAGATGATCTGGGATATGCTCCTTGTCGTCGTGCTGCTGGCGATCATCGGCGCCCGCGTCTACCACGTCGTCTCCTCGCCCGAGGGCGGCATGCTCGGCTGGGACTACTACAAGGAGCACCCCGCGCAGGCCTTCGCCATCTGGAACGGGGGGCTGGGCATCTACGGCGCGATCATCGGCGGCGCCCTGGGCGTCGCGATCTTCGCCTACGTCAAGAAGCTCACCCTCTTCCGCTGGTTCGACTTCATCGCGCCGGGGATGGCCCTGGGCCAATCGATCGGGCGCTGGGGCAACTTCATGAACCGCGAGCTCTACGGCCCGCCCACCACCCTGCCCTGGGGGCTGCGCATCCCGCCCATGTACCGCATCCCCCCCTTCAACGACCTCACCACCTACCCCGACGCCACCCGCTTCCACCCCACCTTCCTCTACGAATCGCTGGCGACGCTCGCGCTCTGCCTGCTCCTGGTCTGGATCTCCCTCCGCTTCCGTGACCGCCTGCGCACCGGCGACGTCTTCTTCGCCTACCTCATCGGCTACGCCGTCATCCGCTTCTTCATCGAGATGCTCCGCCCCGACGCCTGGATGCTCGGCACCCTGGCCGCCGCCCAAGTCTTCGCCATCGGCCTGACCGCAGTCGCCGCCGCCGCCCTCCTGATCCGCAGACTGACGCCCACCCAATGACCCCTGACCATTGCCTATCGACTGTTGACGGTCGACCGTTGACTGTCGACCGTCGACTATGACCCACCCCCGGAGGGAGAACACCATGCCCTGGACCCAATCCCTACTCCGCCTACAGGAAATCGACCTCGAACTCGCCGAGACCGCCCAGCGGCTCGCCGAGATCGCCGAGCTGGCCAAGGACGACGCCGCGCTCCAACAGGCCCGCCGCCAGGCGGGCCAACACCGCGAGCGGGCCGACAAATCGCGCAAGCTGCAGCAGACACTGGAGTTCGAGTTGGCGCAGGCGCAGACCAAGCGCGCGCGCACCGAGGACAACCTCTATTCCGGGCGGATCACCAACGCGCGCGAGCTGCAGGACCTGGAGGCCGAGCTGGCGTCGCTGAAGCGGCGCGAGAGCGCGCTGGAGGACGATCTCTTGGAGGCCATGCTGGGCCGTGAGGAGGCCGATGCCGCCGCGGACCAGGCCGCGGGCCGCGTCGCCGCCCTGGCGGGCGAGCGCGGGGCGAAGGTCGCCGCGCTCCAGGCCGAGCAGGCGGCGCTGGAGTCCAAGCGCGCCGCCCTGGGCGAGGAGCGTGCCGCCACCGTCGCCGACCTCCCCCCCGCCCTCGTCGCCGACTACACCTACCTGCACCCCCGCACCGGCGGGCTCCCCGTCGCCCAACTACGCGGCGGCGTCTGCAGCATCTGCGGCACCGAAGTCCTCCGCCCCACCCAGCAGAAAGTCCAGCGCGGCCAAGAAGCCCACTGCGACACCTGCCGCCGCCTCCTCGTCATGCCCTAACGGTCTCTCTGCCAACCTTTGAGCTTTTCTCTGCCAACCTTTGAGCTTTTCCGCAAGCTCAAAGGTTTTCCGCCCCTCGCCCAACGCCGAGCCGCAGAGATCGCCGAGCCGCCGAGCACCCACTCTCCCGGCTCGGCAGGCTCCCCAGCGATCGCCTTCGCTAATCCTCTGCGTCTCCGCCCCTCCGCCCCTCCGCGCTAACCTCCCCCCCGCTGCCGCCACAACCCCGGCTCCACCGCCGCCACCATCGCCGCCCGATCCAACCCCACCCCCAGAAACCCCGTAATCGCCGCCACCTGCGCCGTCGGATCGACCAGCATCGCGTTATAATCCACCTCCAGGTAGCTCACGTTCGGCCGCGCGTCCATCCACGCGAACACCTGGCCCAGATGCTGCGTGAACAACCGCGCCATCTCCGCGTCGTCCACCCCGTCGGCGTCCTCCCCGCGCCGCACCAGCATCCGCCGCTGCGACGCCAGGATCTCCGACATCGCCCGCCGCATAAACAGCACCCGGTAGCTCGCCGTAGCGGGCAGATGCGGCAGCAGCGCCGCGATAATCTTCACCGCGCGCCCCCGCGCCTCCGGCAGCCACCCCACATCCCCCTCGGGCAGCTTCTTCACCCGCTCGAACTCATAGTAGCCCAGCGGATTGTCGTCATTCGGCGCCCGCAGCCCATCCGTCAACGGCGGCAGCCCGCCCGCCTCCAACATCCGCATCATCATCGACGTCCCCGACCGCGGCAGCCCCGACACCACGACGATGGGGGGCGCCGCGCGACGACCACGGAAGAGCTTGTTCAGTAGGTGCAAGGGAAGGTTCTCCTATCGCTTCGTAGCAGCGTTAAGGTTGATGAAACGGCATCACACGCGCTGATCGAGCATCACCCGGGACGAGGACGAACGCGTCAGGCGCCGGCCTAGTAGGTGCAACTGTCTGGCGATCTTCATGCCCCACCTGCCCCCGTATGAGAAGAACAGCAGATAATAGCCCAACAAGGCGGAGCGCCGGCGCGCATTCCGTATGTGACGCAGAGCATAGGTACGCGCGAGTCTTGCGTCCTCAGCTTGGTACGCGACGTAAGTCGACTTGAGATCAACGTAGCTCTCTGCCTCACGGCGCCTCCGCGCATAGCTAGACGACGCGTCGGAAGAGCAGTAGGCTTTCCAGTAGATCCGCTGCAGGTCGTGAATGCGTGTCTTGTACTGCGTGCTTGTCTTCGTCCCAGCGTACTGGCGAAAGCAGCCAAGGACCTTGTTCACGTATCTCGCGCGTTCGTCTCGAAGAGCGATGCGCACCCAATAGTCGAAGTCCATACAGTAATGCATGCTCTCGTCCAACCATCCGACTCGATTAAGAAGGCTTCGCTTCATGAGAAAACCCTGTTGCTGAACCGGGTTCTGCCAATGAACCACCATCAACTCGGGAACGAATGTGTGTCCGAAGAGAACCCGTGTGACCCTTGAGGCTGCGTCTGTTATGTGGACATTGCCATAGACAAGACCCAGCGCCGGATCTCCGTACAGCGCCTCAACCGCAGCAGCAAGCCCGCCCGGAACCAACGTATCGTCGGAGTTCAGCCAACTGATAGCATCGCCGGTGGCTCTTGCCCATCCCTTGTTGATCGCGTGGCTCTGCCCGAGGTCCGGTTCGCTGACCCAATAGGCAAGCCACGGCTCGTACTTGCGGATGATCTCCACGCTATCGTCGGTGCTGCCGCCGTCGATGATGATGTACTCAAGGTTGGGGTACCCCTGCAACAGCACGGATCTGATCGTCTCCTCAATGAACCGGCCCTGATTATACGACGGCGTGACGATGCTCACTCGAGGCCAGGGGCAGCCATCGCCCATCGTCTCCGGCAACCGTTCGCTCTCTTCGGTCCAAGGCCAGCCCCTCTTTCCTGACGGCGGTGCCGGGAGTTCAGGTAAGGATGGGCAGCGCATCGAGGTCTCTCTCTCGCTGTAAGGATCGGAACAGACTTAGGTGCCGTTGAGCCTGCAAATCCAGCGCATACTCGTTCTGGGCCACTTCGCGGCAGGAGGCGCGCAGATCATGTCCGGTAGTGATGGCCTGTAGTGCGTGCTCCATGGACTCGGTCAGGGATTCCGATGTCACGTCCCGCGCCAACCATCCGGTCCTATCGGGGCGCACCAGCTCGGGAACCCCTCCCACCGGGAAAGCCACCGTCGGTGTGCCGCACGCCAGCGCCTCGATGATGACGTTGGGCAGGTTATCGGCTGTGGCAGGATGCACCAACAAGTCAGCGGCATTGTAGGCCAGAACCTTGGTCCGCTCGTGATCAATGTATCCCAGCGGGACCACGTGTATCCCCTCTCGCAGCACGTCCAGGTCGCCCTCGCCCAAGGTCAGCACCGCTAAGGGACGAGCCCCTACCCGTTGGAGGCTCTCAACCAGGTGCTGTGTACCTTTCCAGCGGGAAGCCAGAGATTGGGCTGCCATCATCACAACAGGTCCGTCAACAGAAATCCCTAATGCTCGGCGCGCAAACGCACGATCAAGAGGGATGTACGTCTCAAGATCCAGTCCATTGGGGATCACCTCGATCCGGTGACCTTGCCATAGGCCCGCCGACGCTTGCTCGCTCAACCAACCCGAAGGACATACAGCTACCAGGTCAGGATGCCGCACGAATAACCGACGACGCAGGCGCCAAGCATGCCGGATCGAGCGACGATAGCCGCCGAGCACGTAGTCGATCTCCGGACACGACGTGTCACAGCCCGAGGCGAACCTCCGGCAGTCGTAGCTGTAGGCACAGCCGCCGGTGAAGCTCCACATATCGTGAAGTGTCCAGACTGTGGGTGCGTGAACCGTGCACAGCGAAAGCAGGTCGGGCCAGAGCCGTGCTCCATGGATATTGTGAACGCTGATGACATCTGGCTCTAGCAGCTTAAGCAGATTGCGGAGCTGGGGGTGTATCGTTACCCAATCGACGGGGAGCAGATGTGCGCCCAGACGGCTTTCCACTTCAGCCTGTAGAAGTCGCATCACTCTGGTGGTGCGGGAGGGGAGGAGGCGCATCGTCTCCCACGGATGACGCTGACCGTCAGGTCTCGCAACAAGGCGCGTCACCTTGGCGCCGGCCTCCAGCAGGCCATTGGCAAGACGGCTCGCCGCGATGGCGGCACCACCCGCGGTCTCGTGATCCGAGAGCATCACAACGTGCAGGCTTTGGTTCAAGGAGCTTGCTCCCTGGTTGGGACAACGCGTCTGTAGATCCATCTGCGGGTTCGGGCAAGCTTACGCAGTAGGGCACGACAGCACCTGTCCCCGTAGTCGGCGAGCTTGAGCAGGTTGATGCCTACGCCGTAAGCCGGCGAATCCAGCAATCGCTCGATGTCGCCAGTCGGTCGAACCTGTGCCGTCACGTTCCCGTTCACGATATCATCCCACATCCGGATAACCTGTGGTGGGTGGATGCCGTCAAAACGCTCCAACCAGCTTGGGTAATCATAGACATTGTGTACTCGATAGGGCGTCTCGATCTCCATAAAGCTTCGTTTGGCCCATCGCAGCGCCCCCTCCCGCTTGGCCCAGTCTGCATTCTGGTAATAGGCACACTTCTCCCTAACCTG
>JAXGUU010000149.1:0-9371 GCA_040774145.1 Anaerolineae bacterium | reverse complement strand
GCGCGCGTAACGGCGGGACAACCGTGAGCAGTAGCAGCAGGAACAACACCCACCGAATCCCGCGGCATGTTGCACGGGACTTCATAGGCTGATTCTCCTCCACCGCCATTGTAGCGCAACGCCCCCTTTTGGGCAAATCCGGTTGTCATCTCATCGATGTCTGGTACACTCCGGTGGATGGAGAGACCGATGACCGACCTTGACCCAGCCAGTGTTCATCCATTCTTGCGCGGACGCGTGGCTCGCCTCCTAGCAGCTCTCGCACTCGGCCTGACGGCAGCCTTCATCGTCGCTTGCCGACCGCGACCGCTGCTTGAGCAGGTGACCGTACAGCCCTCACGCATCACACCCAATGCCGATGGCGACACCGATCTTGCGCGCATCGAGTTCCGCCTCAATCAGAACGCTCAGGTCAGCTTTATCCTCACCGACGCCGCTGGCGAGAGCTACACGTTCCGTCCTCCACGCCCTCTGGCGGCCAATGACCGTCCCTACACCGTCTATTTTGGAGGCGTAGTCGAGGGCTTTCTGCTGCCCGACGAGCCGGCGCCCGATTACGAGATCGTTCAGCGGGTGCTCCCCGACGGCGACTACGTCTGGAGCCTCACCGCCGACGCGGACGCGCAGGGGTCGGCGACCGTCACGGGCACCCTGTCGATTCGCGACGCCGACGCAACGCTGCCCGGTATTCGTGGTTTCACAGTATCGCCCAAGACGTTCTCACCCAACCAGGATGGTATCGATGACCGCGCCATCATCAACCTCGTCCTTGAGAAGGACGTTGAGGAGCTGCGGGTCTTCCTCAAAGGTGACGACGGCATCGAGCATCCGATCGCCGAGGATGAGACGGTCACGCGCCCTAACGAGGCGGGATGGCACACCTATGACTACGACGGTGGTATCGACGCCGGCAGCGAGCCGCCTGAAGATGGTCTCTATGAGGTGTGGGCCGAGGCCCGCGATGCCGTCGGACAGATCGTACAGGTCAGCAGTACGTTGGAGATCGTTGACGCCGGCCTGCCGCGCGCCTACATCGTCAACGGCGAGGTCGACTATAGCGCCACCACCCTGGTGCTTTCCGATACCCTCTGTTTCACGCTCACCGTGGAGAACGACAGCGACACACACCTCCGCACGACCGGGCCCTGGCCCGGAACACTCTACCAAAGCGATCAGAACTTCAACACGCTCGGCTGGTCAGAGGAGTCGGGGGTCTTCCGCGTGGCCCTGGATTTCGACACGAGCCTGCGCAACTATCCCTTCCGCTGGGGCATCGGTCAGCCCGGCGTCGACTTGGTGGAGATCGACGGCAACTGGTACCTCCCTCCCAGGGCGCGCTCACTGGTCACCGGGTGCCTCCAGATCGTCGAGGTGCCGGTACGTAACCCCCTCTATTACTGGGCCGGCCTCATTCACGAGGACGTGCAGATCGCGGCGGTCAACAACCGCGTGAACCCGAACTACGTCCAGATCTGGGAACCCTGAGCAAGATCGAGCGCACAGTGTCAGCCCCATCGGTCGGACCTGAGCTCGCCATCATCATCGTCACGTGGAATGTCGGCCACCATCTGGCGCGTTGCCTGGACAGCCTGCACCACGCGTGCCGGCAGGATGGCGTCGAAGCCGCCGTCTGGGTCGTCGATAACGCCTCGACGGACGACACGCTGCAGCTGGTGCGCGACACCTATCCCTGGGTCCACCTCATCGCCAACGAGGACAACCTCGGCTACGTGGCCGCCAACAACCTCGCCATCGACCAGGTCCTGGGGCGCGCGCCCTGGCTATGGCTGCTCAACCCGGACACCATCGTCCCCCCGGGCGCAATCCGGCGGTTGCTGGACTTCGCCGCAGATCACCCGCGAGCCGGCCTGGTGGGCCCCAAGCTCCTGAATCCCGATGGCACGCTTCAGGAGTGTGCTTTTCGCTTCCCCGGCCTCTCTCAGGCGTTCTTCTCGCTGGGACTGATGCCGGCGCGCCTCTACTACACCGCCCTCAATGGGCGCTACCCCCGCGAGGCCTTCAGCCGGACCACACCCTTCCGCATCGATCACCCGCTGGGGGCGGCGATGCTGGTGAGAAGCGCCGCCGTCCGCGAGGTCGGCGCGCTCGACCCCGGTTTCTTCATGTACTGTGAGGAGATCGACTGGGCGTGGCGCCTCAACAACGCCGGCTGGGAGTGCTGGCTCGTGCCCGACGCGGAGGTGGGCCACGTTGGTGGGGCCAGCTCGCAGCAGGCCAAACCTGAGACCACCCGCTATCTGTGGGAGAGTCGAGCCTACCTGTATCGCAAGCACCGGAGCCGCGCCACCCGGGGCATCGTCGGCATAGCGGTGCGCACGGTCTTCGCGCGTCGACGGCGCCGGACGGAGGATCCGGCATGGACCGCGGCCTATGACGGCATCCTGAGGGCCTGGACGTGACCACGCTCAAGGCGGTGATCCTCACCTTCAACGAGGCGCGAAACATTGAGGCGTGCATCGAGAGTGTCGCATGGGCTGACGAGGTCGTAGTACTGGACTCTTTCAGCGACGACGCGACGGTGGAGCTGGCCCGCGCGTCCGGAGCGACAGTGTTCCAGCGGCCATGGCAGAACTACGCCCACAACCGCAACCTCGCCCTGGAAGCCGTCGACGCCGACTGGATCCTCTTCGTCGATGCGGACGAACGCGCCACACCCGATCTGGCGACCGAAGCGCGCGACGCCATCACGAGCGAGCCGCACGCCGGCTGGTGGATCCCGCGCCACAACTTCATCTTTGGCCATCGGATGCGCGCGACCGGCTGGTATCCCGATTGTCAACTGCGCCTGCTACGCCGCGATGCCGCCCGCTATGACCCGCAGCGCGCCGTGCACGAACTGGTCATCCTTGAGGGCTCAGCGTGCACGCTGACCTCGCACCTCATCCACTACAACTACGAGACCTTGCAGCAGTTTATCGAGAAACAGCGGCGTTACCTGGCCTATGATGTCAGCGTGCTCGATGACGCCGGCGTGGTACCGCGGGCCTATACCCCCTATTCGCAGGCCCTCCGCCACGTGTGGTGGCGCTTCGTGACCCTCCAGGGGTGGCGAGACACCGCCTGGGGTCTCCTGCTGAGCCTGCTGATGGGCTACTACGAGATGCAGAAGTATCGGCGCCTTCGGCAGAACCAGCGAGGGCCCAGATCACCCCGCCCCGACGAGGATGCGATATGAGCCCGCGGCGCCGGCTGATCCTCGTCGCAGTTCTCGCTATCGCGGGGGTGAGCTTGCTGGCGGTGTCCTATCGCGTGAACCCCCGCCCACCGGGCACGGCCCTGACCGAGCCCACGCCCGACCTCGCACCCAGGCCATCGCCCACCTGGGGGGCGATGCCGACGCGGGCTGCGGCACAGGTCTTCGTACCTGATCTGCAGCCGCTGCGCCAGGCGCTCCTGGTCGGCGATCTGAGGGCCGCGGAGCTGATGTGGGAGGCGCTGGAGGCCACCGAAGCCGGCGACACGTACGAGGCGCAACTGGTCGGGGCCCGTCTGGCCCTGCAGCTAGCGGACTACGCATCCGCCGAGGCACGCACCTGGCGAGCGATCCGCTTGGCACCACAGGACGCCCTTGGGTGGTCCCTCTTGGGGGTCACGCTCAGGCGCTCCGGCGACGTCGCCTATGCCGACCACGTACTGGAAATCGCCGAGACGCTGGATCCTACCCTGTCACCGGATCTCTTCGACGAGCGATGGCGGATCGCCGTGGCCCGCCGCGACGGGTCGCGGCTGCTGCAGCTTGCCGAGAGCTACGTCACCCATCATCCGGACAGCCCCTTGGCCCCGCACTATCAGGGCACGGCCCTGCTCGCTACCGGTGAGGGACTCGGAGCGATCGACGTGCTGGTGACGGCCCTTCGCGAAGACGGGTCGGCGCCCGCCCTCGTCTGGTATACACTCGGCGAGGCCTACCTGACGCAGAACGCCTATAGGGAAGCTGCGACGTGTCTGGAGGTCGCGGCGAACAAACTCGCGGCAGGGGACTCGACACTACGCTACGTGACAACCGAGCCCCTCGACACGCTGAACGAGCGTCTCGCGCGCGCCTATCTGTTCACGGAGCGCTGCGCCGAGGCCGAGGGCCTCTTCCGGCGTCTCGTGCCCAGGCAGCCCGCGCTCGAGCCCTGGATCGAGCGCGCCGTCGTCTGCCAGACGCCCACGCCGACGCTCACCCCGTGGATTCTCCCGCCGGTCACGCTCACGCCTAGCTACTGACAGAGCGCAGCCCCCAAGCGCTCACACGCCTGAGGGCGACGCTCGCCCCACTCCTTACTCGGCGCCTGCCGCTGCCGAGGCAAGCCGTTCGTCGACGCCGTAGGCCCGCTCACGGTCGCGCCTGAACTGTCGCGTGTAGAGATCGTAGTAGCGCCCCCTCATCCGGATCAGCTCCTCGTGAGAGCCCATCTCGACGATGCGCCCCGCCTCGATGAGCAGGATCCGATCGGCCCGCTTGATCGTCGATAGCCGGTGGGCGATGATGAAGCTCGTCCGCCCTGCCATCACCGCATCCATACCGCGCTGGATCAGCGCCTCGGTCACCGTATCGACCGAACTGGTCGCCTCGTCGAGGATCAGGATATCGGGGGCCGCCAACATCGCCCGTGCGATGCTCAGCAGCTGCTTCTGCCCCACGCTGAGCAGATTACCGCCCTCCCCCACCTCCTCGTCGTAGCCGCGGTCCATCGCCACGATGAAATCGTGCGCGTGGGCCAGCTTCGCCGCCGCCTCGACCTCTTCGTCCGTCGCATCCAGCCGCCCGTAGCGGATGTTCTCGCGGATCGTCCCCGAGAAGAGGTGGGGCGTCTGGAGCACCATCCCGATGCGCGACTGCAGAGCGTGCTGGGTCAGCTCGGTGTAGTCACGACCGTCGATGCGGATCACGCCCTCCGTCGGCTCATAGAAGCGGCAGACGAGGTTCACGATCGTGGACTTGCCCCCACCCGTCGGCCCCACGATGGCGACGTGCTCGCCTGGGGCCACCTGCAGGTTGAAGTTCTCCAGCACTTTCTGGCCCTCTCCATAGCGGAACGCGACCCCCTCAAAGGTGACGCCGCCACCGATGCGCTCGAGCTCGACCGCACCCTCACGATCGATGATGTCGGGCTGGGCGTCGATCAGCGAGAAGATGCGCTCCGCCGAGGCGATCGAGCGCTGCATCTCGGCATAGACCCGGGCCATGTCCTGGATCGGCCACATGATGAACATCAGGTAGCTCAGGAAGGCCTGGATACCGCCGATGGTCATCCCCGCCACCTCAACACTCAGGCCACCGTACCACACCACCGCGCCCGTGCCCAACGCCCCGACCACCTGAATCACGGGCAGAAAGAGCGCCGAGAGCCACGCGGCCCGATAGGCCGCCCGGTACATCGCCGATGTCTTGTCGCCGAACTCGTCGGCGTTGCGGCGCTCGCGCACCATCGCCTTGGCCACCCGCACGCCGCTGATCATCTCGTTGTAGGCGCCCGTGATGATGGAGTTCTGCTTGCGCACCTCACGATACTGCAGGAGGATCCGCTGTCGGAACCAGAAGGCCAAGCCGATCATCAGGGGCACGATCGCGATGACAATCAGGCTCAACCGGGCGTTGATCGACACCATGAACGCGATTGAGGTCACGATGTTCAGCACGGCCCACATGCTGTCAACCAGGCCCCACGTCACCAGCTCCGCGATGCGTTCGGAGTCCGAGGTGACGCGCGACATGATCCACCCGACGGGCGTCTTGTCGAAGTACGAAAACGACAGCTCCTGCAGATGGTTGAAGAGCTTCTTGCGCATATCGTACTGCACCCGCTCGCCCAGAAAGCCGGCGAGCACGATGAAGCCGAAGACCGTCACCGCCTGGATCATCGCCAACAGCCCGTAGCGCGTCAGAAGCTGCACGAGGAGCTCCTGGTTCCCGGCGAGGATGCCGTCGTCGACGATCTGCTTGCTCAGGTACGTGAAGTAACTGTCGAGCACCGACGTCCCGGCGATCAACACCACCAGACCCAGGGCCCAATGCCAGTACGGTCGCACCTGGAGCATCATGCGCAGCACCAGGCGCCCATTGAACTTCGTCGTGAAATCTTCCTCTTCGAATTCGTGGCTCATCTCTACCACCCACACTCAAGAACTGGAACCGTGTCACCCGCCGGCTCCCTGCACGCGAGCTCCTCCTGGACCTCTTCCTCGATCCGCGACTGGATGTCGTAGATCTCACGGTAGAGCCCGGGCTGAGCGATCAGCTCCTCGTGTGTGCCCGATTGCACCACACGGCCCTTGTCAAGCACCAGGATCAAGTCTGCGTCCATCACCGTCTGGATCCTGTGCGCTACGATGAAACTCGTGCGGCCCGCCATCAACGTATCCAGCGCCGTCCGGATCTGCTCCTCCGTCTCCGTGTCCACCGACGAGGTTGCGTCATCCAGCACCAAGATGCGCGGGTCCTTCAGCAGCGCCCGCGCGACCGCGACACGCTGGCGTTGACCACCGGATAGCGTGACACCCTTCTCACCGACGACGGTGTCATACCCCTCGGGGAAGGTGAGGATGATGTCGTGAATCGCCGCCGCCTTGGCTGCCGCTTCGATATCCTCGTTGGTAATCTCACCCGAGGCCCCGTAGGCGATGTTCTCCCGAATGCTGCGGGAGAAAAGGAACGGCTCCTGTTCGACGATCCCGATCGCGCGGCGCAGCACAGCGCGCGGATAGGCGCTGAGCTCAACGCCGTCGAGCGTGACCTTGCCGTCCTGATAGTCATAGAAGCGCAGCAGCAGGTTGATGATGCTTGTCTTGCCCGATCCGGTCGAGCCCAACAACGCGACCACCTGGCCCGGCTCACAGCGGAACGAGATGTCGTGCAGCACCTCTACGGGTGCGTGCTCCTCCCGGGCCGACGTCTTCTTGCTCTCGGTCTCCGCCGCCTGCTTGCGTCGCTTACCCTTCTTCTGGGTCTTGCCATGCTCCTCCAGCACCGTGCGTGGCTCATAGGCAAAGCTCACGCCGTCAAAGACAACCTCGCCCTGAATGTGGACGTCAGTTGGGACACTACCCTCAAAGAGCTCCTCGCGATCCTCGCGGATCACATCAGCCAGCCGCTGATACGACACCAGCCCGGTCGAGATCTGCACGATCAAGCGCCCCAGGTTGCGGATCGGCCAGATGATCCAGGCCACCATACCCATCGCGGCGATGTAAGCCCCCACGGTGATCTCGCCACGCAGCGCCATCATGGCCCCCACCGCCATCGACACCACCATCTGCGCCGAACACAGCGTATCTGACACAGGCCAGTACAGCGAGTGCATCACCGTGAGCTTGCGCCCGCGCCGGTACTTGTCGAGGTTCTCCCTATCGAACTTCTTCTGTTCGTAGTCCTGACGCGCGAAGGCCCGGACCACGCGCACGCCGGTCAGGTTCTCCTGCAGGACCGTCGAGAGCTTCGCTTCCTGTTCCTGATAGGCCTCGTACGCCTGAGTCACCCGGCCGAAGAAGAAGTACGACATCACGACGACCACCGGCATCACCACGATCGACATGAGCGCCAATCGAGGGCTGAGCTGCAGGAGCATCACCAGGTTCACGACGAATAACGCGACGATCCGCCCGATGCCCAGTGCCTGGTCGGCGTAGAAGCGTCGCACGGCATCGACGTCGGAAGTGGCGCGCTGGATCAACTCACCTGTCTTGACGTAGTCGTGGAATCCGAACGGCAGGCGCTGGATGTGATTGAATAGGTAGTTGCGCATCCGCAACGTGATCCCTTCGGCAGTCCTGGCCGACCATGTGCCACGCAGGTAGGCGAAAGCCCCCTCGATGGCGGCCAAACCCACGAACGCTGCGGCGACCCATGGCAACTGATGCAGAGCCGCCGGATGCCCGATCACCCGGTCGACGGTGTGCTCAACCAAACGGAAGTAGAGAGTTCTGGAGAAGGCCCCCACCGCCACGGCGAGCAGCGCGCCCAGGTAGATCAGGCGATAGCCGCGCATCAGGCGATAGAGACCCGTGACGGGGCGCTTCGACAGCGTCGTCTTGAGATCCATCTCTTTCTGGTCAACCACGTGTTTCTTGTCTAGTGACATCTTCTCGTGTCCTCATCCTCTGGTGGCTGCTCGGTTGCTGCCGAGCCCGCCCTGCGATCCGCTCGCATCACGGTCTCCCCACCCTGCCAGAGACGCAAAACGAGCGGGGCTCTCGCACATACGTTCGTGAGCACATCGGTGCTCACGCTGATCTGGTGCGTCTGACCCGCTCGCCGGTAGGTATCGCAGCACTTCGCCTTCCTGCCCGGTGCGCCTACGGAGGGCAACAGCTGCCCCGCGCCACGGCAGGCATCGTAAGGCGAAAGCGCGCTACCCCGGCGGCTCTAGGTCGGTGACGCTGCGCAGACGCACACAGCAGATCATCATCCAGCTCTCTTGGTGGGCCCCATCTTGACGCGTTGTCATATCCTCCTCCTCTGCTTGAACTCAACCGCCGCGGAGTGTCTCTGACTGAGTCGCCACGGCGCCGCCATCATAGCACGAACGGCAGAAAACGCAAACCTTCAGTCGACCCTTTGATATTCTTAAGTCGGGGTGAATAAATCCAAGCCCGCCCGCCTAGGTCGAGCGCGCACGCAGCTTTGCGTCTGATCTGATTCGGCTATACTCGTCCTAGGTAGGGACCCGCATTCACGAAGGGACAGAGGATACCAACATATGGCCACACGCAAGAGCCACAACAGCGACCGCGTCTTTCGCTTCATCGGCATAGGGGCAGCCCTGCTCCTCGTGCTCGCCTTCTCACCGCCCGTCGCTCACCTCTACACAGAGGTCCTCTGGTTCGACAGCCTGGGGCGCCTGGCGGTCTTCACCCGTCGCATCACGGCGGCAGCGACGCTCGCCGGCATCACAGCGGTCATCAGTATCGCCTTTCTCCTGCTCAACTGGTCGCTTCTACCCCACTGGATCGCTCCCAAGAGCCGCCTCGTCGGCACCTTACCCTTCAAGGTCCCCAGACCGACCAGGGATCGCCGGCAGTCCCCCCAGATTGAGATCTCCACCCGTCCCCTGCGGCTCGCCTTTACGGCGGCGGCAATCATCCTGGGCCTCCTCATCGGGCTCTCGCTGCTAGGCCAGTGGGATACCTATCTTCTGGCCCGTGAGGGGGCCAACTTCGGCCAGGTCGATCCCATCTTTGGCCGCGACGTCGGCTTCTACGTGTTCCGCCTCCCCTGGTACCGCGTCACCCTGGGGATCGCGCAGGGGCTCACCGCGGTGGCCCTGATCGGCGTGGTCGCGCGCCTCGTGCTCTTCGGTCAGCTCACGAATCGCGGCGCGACAGCCCACCTCTCACTCCTCGGCGCCCTCTGGCTCTGCTTCATC
>JAXGUU010000148.1:0-9374 GCA_040774145.1 Anaerolineae bacterium | reverse complement strand
GTGATCACGATGACCGGGATCCGGTAGAGGTCCTCATCTTCCTTCATGGCCTGGTAAACGGTCCATCCGCCAATGTCAGGCAGCATCAGGTCCAGAAGGACGAGGTCGGGTGGCGTGTCGCGTACCAGTGCGAGGCCGGTATGGCCATCAGTGGCACCGACGACCTCAAAGCGCTCGGCGTCGAGCACCATCTGGACCAGACTGATCATATCCGGGTCATCTTCGATGTAGATGATGCGATGCTTCTCACGTCTCGCCACGAAGCAGCTCCTTGACCACGGGGTCGCTCAGATCTCGATGTTGAGCACCTTCTGGACGCTGGCAAGTAGTTCCTGTGGCCCAAAGGGCTTGGTGACGTAGTCGTCGACCTTGGCGATGTGCAAGCCCAGAACCTTATCGATGCTCTGGGCCTTGGCCGTGACGACAATCACCGGAATGTCGCTCAGATCTTCGTCGGCCTTCATCTGCTGGTAGACTTCCCAACCGTCCATATCGGGCATCATCAGGTCCAGCAGCACAAGATCCGGCTTGACCTGACGGATGGTCTCCAAGCCTTCCCGACCTCCCACAGCACCTGTGAGTTCGAAGTTGCGCCGGCCCAATATGAGCTTGATAAGCTCGATCATTTCAGGCTCGTCCTCAATGCAGACGACCTTGACGGGTGTTGGAGATTCAGCCACACGGCACCTCCTGGTTCGGGCTTGTCATTTTAGTTTAGCATAACCCTACCGGTTGTCAATAACCAGCTGTGTTCGATTGACGGCCTGAAAATTTCGTTGCGTTCTCTTTCCCTTGATAGTATAGACCTGTCTCGAGGTGGGACAAATGCGTGCTTCGTGGCACTCTAGCTCGCGGTACCTTCAAGATCGTGGGGCTGGACCCTCGGCTGAATGTGGGGCGACCGGCCCACGGGGACGGCGTCGCGGGCAAGGGTGGGGATGCTCTAGGTGCTCAGGATACTGAAGCACCTAGAGCGAGTTGCTGTGTCGAACCCCAGGTCGCGTGCGCCCCGCTAGGCCAGCTTACGAATGACGAGGACTACCTTGCCCTGGATCTGCACATCGTCGGCTGCCACGTGGATGGGGTTCATCGTCGGGTTCGCGGGCTGCAGTCGCACCTGTTTGCCCTCGTAGTAGACTTTCTTGAGGGTCGTCTCCTCTTCATTGATCAGCCACACCGCAGCCATCTGTCCGTTCTCGACACGCTCTTGGTGTTTGAGGATCACAGTGTCACCGTCGTTGATCAGGGCATCAATCATCGAGGTCCCCTGCACCTTGAGTGCGAAGAGGTCGGAGATGTCGCGACCGAAGAGGGCGCGGTTGATCTCAATCGTCTCATTGCCGGGAAAGGCTTCGACGTTGATCGGCGCACCCGCTGCGATATAGCCCAGGAACGGGACCGCGAGGACATCATCGTCGCTGACCTCGACGGAGATCTCCTCCGTCGTGGGCGTCGTGAGCTGAATGGCGCGCGACATGGAGGGTTCTCGGCTGATCAGACCGCGCTCCTCAAGTCGCTTGAGGTAGTAGGAGACCAGCGACGTCGAGTTCACACCAATCGCGTCGCCAATCTCACGCACCGTGGGAGGAAATCCGTGTTCGTCCACGTACTCCTGGATGCAATCGAGAACCTTCCGCTGTCGTTCAGGCAATTCTTTAGCCATCGATTCCTCCTACAGACGTTCTGGAATGTCAGAATGCCGGTGTCTTGCTCCAATCCCAACTATCCCAACTATCCCAATTATACTCGACCATATGTTCTATGTCAAGATCCTGCATGGTTTGTGGCACAATCCGGGGCAATGGTAGAATAGGGCCAGGTCGCCTGTTTTCCGAGTCAACAGCGGAGGTACGCGATGAACACATGCCTGACGCAGGTGGTGAAGCGAACAGGAGCCGTTGTACCGTTTAACCGAGATCGGATTGTGAACGCGATTTACCGTGCGGCGGTGGCGGTGGGTGGGCGCAACCGCGAGGTGGCAGAGGGCCTGGCGGATGAGGTCATCGATATCCTGGCCCAGAACTGCACCGGCGATACCCTGCCCACGGTCGAGGACATCCAGGATGTGGTGGAGAAGGTGCTGATCGAGAACGGGCACGCCAGAACCGCCAAGGCCTATATCCTCTACCGTCAGGAGCGTGCTCGACGTCGCGAACGGCGCAAGGAGGGCCGATCGCAGCGGGATTCGGAGAACATCCCTTATTGGAAGCTATGGGAGGTGCTTAACTGGTCGGTCGACCACAGCGTCCACAACATCTACCGTCTCAATGAGCGTATAGCGCGCGGTGAGTTTGCGGAGGTCGTGCGCGAGGCGGATGAGGCCTACGAGAGGGATCTCGACGATGCCTTGGTCAGGATCCTGCAGCGGCGTGATGGCGTGCGTGTCGTCATCATCGCGGGGCCGTCGTCCTCCTCAAAGACGACCACGACCGCCAAGCTGCAGGAACGTCTTGAGAGAGAAGGGATGAGCTTGGTTGCGCTTAACGTCGACCATTACTTCTACGATCTGGAGATGCATCCTCGCGACGAGTTCGGTGATTACGACTTTGAGACCCCTCAGGCGCTCGATCTGGACCTGATCAATGAGCATCTACAGCGGCTGGTCGCGGGAGAGGAGGTGCTGCTGCCGACCTATGACTTCAAGAGCGGGCGGCGGACCCTGAATGTCACCCCGATGCGGATCCGTCGTGACCAGATGATCCTGATCGACAGCCTCCACGGTCTTTACGAGGGCATGACCCGGGCGATTCCCGACGAGCAGAAGTTCAGGCTCTACATCGAGACGTTGCTCCAGATGAAAGGGCCCGACAATCAGTACATCCGCTTCACCGACATCCGGCTGATGCGGCGTATGGTGCGCGATGCTCGCGAGCGCGCCTACGATCCCCGTCAGACGCTCGAGCACTGGCATTATGTGCGCAGCAGCGAGCTACGCCATATCATCCCCTACGTCAATACCGCCGATTACGTCGTCAACAGCGCGACGCCCTACGAGTTGCCCGTGATGCGGGCGCGCCTCTTCTCGCACTTCGCGCAGTGGGTCAGCGAGTATCAGGACGATGCGAACCGTATCGATGCCTATCTACGGGCTCAGCGGGTCCACAATCTGCTGCAGGCCCTGATCCCGGTCGAGGATGAGTCTGCGATCCCGGCAACCTCCCACGTGCGCGAGTTCATCGGCGGATCAGCCTATAAGCTTCACTGAGCGGTGGGGCTCATCTCCAGTGCTGCCGCCAGGAAGGCCCACATATCGGCGCGCTCCTCGATCAGCAGCTGGGTGGGCTTGCCGACGCCGTGACCGGTATTGGTCTGGATGCGGATCAGGATAGGCGCCTCGCCATGCTGGGCAGCCTGTAGGGCCGCGGCGAACTTGTAGGAATGGGCCGGCATCACCCGATCATCGTGATCCCCGGTGAGGATCAGGGTCGGCGGATAGTCGGCAGGGCGCGTGTTATGGTAGGGTGAGTAGGCGTAGAGGGTCTTGAACTGCTCGGGATCGTCCGCTGAGCCATAGTCGCTGACCCATCCCCAGCCGATGGTGAACTTGTGAAAACGCAGCATATCCATCACGCCCACCGTCGGGAGCGCTGCGCCGAAGAGGTCGGGACGCTGGGTCAGGCAGGCGCCGACGAGGAGCCCGCCGTTGGAGCGACCCTCAATGGCGAGCTTGGGTGTTGAGGTGATGCCTGTATCGATGAGGTGCTCCGCGCAGGCGATGAAGTCGTCGAAGACGTTCTGCTTATGGTGCACAGTGCCCGCGGCATGCCAGGCCTCGCCGTACTCTCCGCCGCCGCGCAGATTTGCGATAGCCAACACGCCCCCCATTTCGAGCCAGACCAGGCGCCAGACCTGGAAGGCGGGGAGGGTGGGGATGTTGAAGCCACCGTAACCGTAGAGCAGCGTCGGATTCTGTCCATCGCGGGTCCAATCCCGATCGTGGATCAGGAACAGCGGCACCTGGGTGCCGTCCTTGCTGGTGACGAAGACCTGCTCCGTCACGTAGCGCTCGGTATCACACGGCAGGCTGGGTTGTGTGATGATCTCAGAGCGGCTCTCGCTGAAGTCGTAGCGATAGACGGCGGGAGGCGTTGTGAAGGTGCTGTAGGAGAAGAAGCACTCATCATCCTCGCGGCGCCCATTGAGCGTGCCGATCGATCCCATCGTGGGGAGCGGGATATCTCCCAAGGGGGTGCCGTCAAGCGCATAGCGGAGGAGCCGGTGATGGGCGTCGTGCAGGACCGTGACGACGAACTCGTCGTGGATCATCGTCACGTGCTCGATCACGTCCGCCCCCTCAGGGATGAGGGGGCGCCAGGCTTCGCGTTCAGGCGACTCAATATCGATCGCGATGACCCGACCCTTGGGAGCATCGAGATCGGAGTGGAAGTAGAAGGCCGTGCCATCGTTGCCTATGAACTTGAAGCCTGCCTCCGGCTTGCTGATGAGCTCTACGAAGACCTCGTCCTGCACCTCACGGTAGAAGACGCGGTTGCGTCGGTTGCTGCCCTCCGAGACGTGAAGGATCAGGTAGCATCCATCGTCACTGATCACAGGGTGGAAGCCCCATCTAGGGTGGTCTGGTCTCTCGTAGACCAGCGTGTCCTCTGCCTGAGGCGTCCCCAGCCGGTGCAGGTAGAGGCGCTGGTTGTAGTTCGCTCCGGCGTATTCGGTGCCCTCCTCCGGAGCACTGTATCGCGCATAGTAGAAGCCGCTGTCATCGGGGAGCCAAGCGGCACCGGAGAACTTGCTCCATTCGAGCGCCTCGTCGAGATCCTCGCCCGTCTCGATGGCCCGCACGTGCCAGGATTTCCAGTCCGATCCGCTGCCGCTGGTGGCATAGGCTATCCACTCGGCGTTCCAGCTGACCGAAAAACCGGTCAGGGCCGTGGTGCCGTCCTCCGAGAGCGTGTTGGGGTCGATCACGATGCGGCCCTCGTCAGTGGGTGTGGCCATCGTGTAGAGGACATCCTGATTCTGAAGTCCGGTGTTGCGAAATTGGAAGTAACGCGAACCCCGGCGGAAGGGGGCCTCGCTCTTTGGGAAGTTCCAGAGCGTGGTCAGGCGCTGCCGGATCTCCTTCTGACGGGGGAGCCGGTCCAGGTAGTCGAACGTCAGGGCATTCTGAGCTTCAATCCACGCCTTCGTCTCGGGTGTGTTGAGGTCCTCGAGCCAGCGGTAGGGGTCCGCTACAGGCGTCCCATGGTGGACGTCGATGTGATCGCCTTTGCGCGTTTCGGGATAGGTGAATCGGGTCATTGTCGGTCTCCTCAGCGTATGGATCATGACGCAAGTATACGCATCACGACGGTTTGACAAACGCCCTCGCCATGCTACCATTGGGCTGCGCCCACCGCAGAGAGCGGTGGGCTTTATCGGGTGAGGTGACCGGCCCGACATTCTGTGTGAGGGTGGTGATGTGTGAGCGTTTCCGGCCCGCCGGGGCGTCAAGTCAACGCTGAAGACGGTGTTCCCGTCGTGATCCTCTGTGGTGGTAAGGGGACGCGAATGGGGGAATTGACGCTGCCTAAGCCGCTGGTGGAGATCGGGGATCGTCCCGTGCTGTGGCATGTGATGAAGATCTACGCCGCTCAGGGGTTCCGCGATTTCGTCCTCGCGCTGGGCTATGGAGGCGACGCGATCAAGCGTTACTTCCTTGAGTATGACTGGCGCAGTCGTGATTTCGTGCTGGAGTTGGGCAATGGGGGGATGAAGTTTCTCATGCCCAACGACATTGAGGGATGGCGCGTGACGTTCGTCGAGACGGGCCTCGAGACGATGACGGGGGCTCGCGTACGCAAGGCGGTTGAACACGTGACCGGAGATCGTTTCTTCGTCACCTATGCCGATGGGGTTGCTGACATCGACCTCCATGCCCTCCTAGCTCATCACCGCCGGCAGGGCGTCTTGGCCACGGTCACGGGGGTCAAGGCCTTTTCCCGCTTCGGGTTGATGGAGACCGACGGGCGAGGGCGCGTCGTCGGGTTCCAGGAGAAACCGCTTGTCGACGAGATGATCAATGGTGGTTTCATGGTCTTCGAACGCGGCGTCCTTCCCTACCTCGCCGGTGACGATGACCTCGTGCTGGAGCAGGAGCCGCTCCGTGAGTTGGCCCACGCCGAGCAACTCAGCGTCTATCATCACCGGGGATTTTGGCGGGCTATGGACACGTTCAAGGAGGCGCAGGAGCTGAACGCGCTTTGGGAGCAGGAGGCGCCGTGGAGGATCTGGTGATGGCGCGTGCGTTCTGGCACGAGCGCCCTGTGCTGGTGACCGGGTGCACAGGATTGCTGGGGTCGTGGCTGGTGGAGGCTTTGATCTCCGCCGGTGCGCTGGTGGTAGGTCTGATCCGTGATGAGGTGCCTCAGTCGCACCTCGCCAGATCGGGTGCACTGGGAAAGATCCGCATCGTTCACGGTGACGTGACCGACCATGCCACCGTGGAGCGAGCCCTCAATGAATACGAGGTCGAGACCCTCTTCCATCTGGCAGCCCAGACGATTGTGGGCATCGCCAACCGGTCTCCCCTCTCTACCTTTGAGTCGAACATCCGCGGCACGTGGGTCGCACTTGAGGCTGCCCGCTGTTGCTCCACGGTCGGGCGCGTTGTGGTCGCCTCGAGTGATAAGGCCTACGGTACCCAGACGGTGCTACCCTATACCGAGGATATGCCGCTCCAGGGACAGCACCCGTACGATGTGTCGAAGAGCGCTGCGGACCTGCTGGCCCAGGCCTATGCGGCGACCTATGATCTGCCGGTCGCCGTGACGCGCTGTGCCAATCTCTATGGTGGAGGGGATCTCAACTGGAATCGCTTGATTCCCGGGACGATCCGCAGCGCGCTGCAGGGCCAGGCCCCCTTGATCCGCTCCGATGGGACCTTTATGCGGGACTATCTCTACGTGCGCGACGCCGTGCGGGCCTATATGCTGCTGGCTGAGGCCCTGGATCGACCCGAGATTCGCGGCGAGGCGTTCAACTGCGGGACCGACGAGCCGATGAGCGTGTTGGAGATGACGCGTTTGATTATCTCGATCTCTCCCCATCCTGATCTGGAACCCGTTGTCCTGGACGAAGTGGAACACGAGATCAAGGATCAGTATCTGGATAGCGCCAAGATTCGGCGGATGATCGGCTGGACGCCGGTCTATGCCCGGGATGATGCGTTACGGGAGACGATGGACTGGTATGCGCGCTATCTCGCCGATCAGGTCGCAACTCTATGAGTGGATATGAGCTGAAGGAGGGTACTCGCGTCTTGCTGACCGGCGCCACCGGCTTCATCGGTCGGCGGCTCACGCAAGCTCTCCTGGAACAGGGGTGCGACGTCATCGCGCTTGTTCTGCCGGATGAGGTCGATGCGGGGGGCGTGTGTCGATGCCTGCCCCAAGGGGTTCGCGTCGTGGTCGGCGACGTGACGAACGGCAGCCCGTTGGCCGATGGCGGGCCCGGGGCGAGCTCCGCGATCTTACGGGTGTTGGAGGCGGCGCAGCCGACCTTCGTCTTTCACCTGGCGGCGGTCGGCACTGCCGACACGGGGCTGCCCATGGCTGAGGCTTGCCGCGTCAACGTCGGTGGGATGATTGCGCTGCTCGAAGCGATTCGCCGAACCGAGACGGTTCAGCGTGTGGTGGTCATCGGCACCTCCTATGAGTATGGTGCCCGCCGCGCGGACGATGGGTTGGACCCGTTCAACCCCTACAGTGCTTCCAAGGTCGCGGCGTGGGCCTTCGCGCGTGCCGCCTACAACGCCTGGGGTCTGCCTGTGGTGTCGGTACGGCCCTTCCAGGTCTACGGTCCGGGCCAGCGTCGTGAAGCGCTGGTGCCCGCGGCGATTGCAGCGGTCCTTCAGGGCCAGGATTTCCATATGACCCAGGGCGAGCAGCAACGGGACTTCGTCTATGTCGATGACGTCGTCCGCGGACTGCTGGCTGCCATGCAGGCGCCGGATATGGAAGGGCGCGTGGTGGATGTTGGGTCGGGGAAACTGCATCGGATCATTGACGTGGTGGAGCGCGTTTGGGAACTTGCCTCGACGGACCGTAGGACAGGATCTGCCGGGCGTATCGTTGCCGGCGCGCTGTCCTATCGCCCCGGCGAGGTCTTCGCCATTCCTGCGGACGTGGCACGCACCTATCAGCTGACAGGGTGGCGGGCGCACGTCTCCTTGGACGAAGGGTTGAGGATGACGATCCGGTCATATCAGATGAGCCGCGACCCCGACCTATCCGGTCGGCGGGAGCGCGGTGAGCAGTCAGACGAGGATGGCATGAAGTCTATTGAGATGGCGCCGAGGGTGAGGGAACGAGATGCGTCAGCAGACTGACGCCGCGCGCCTGCGGCGCGAGATCATGGAGAAGGTCGCCGAGTACTACGAACTCGCTCATCGTAACGATTCCTTTGTGCCCGGCGAGTCCTTCGTCAACTACGGTGGGCGTGTCTATGATGCGCAGGAGCTGCAGAGTGCCGTCGATGCGGTGCTCGACTTCTGGCTTACCGACGGCCCACGGGTTGAGGCTTTCTCCGAGGCTTTGGGCGCCTATCTCGGCGTCAAGCATATCCTCACCGTCAACTCGGGATCATCGGCGAACTTGGTGGCCATGAGCACGCTGCGTTCTGAGCAGCTTGCCGGTGCCGCTGGGGACCGTGGTCCTCTGGTGCAGGGAGACGAGGTCATCACGCCGGCAGCGACCTTCCCGACGACCGTTGCGCCCATTGTGCAGAACCAGTTGATCCCGGTCTTCGTTGACTGCAAGGTCGGCACCTATAATATCGACGTCGATCTCCTGGAGGCAGCGCTCTCCGAGCGGAGCCGGGCGATCTTCGTGCCCCACATCCTCGGTAATCCCGTGGAGATGGATAAGGTGATGGCCTTTGCAGAGGCTCACCGGCTCTACGTGATCGAGGATACCTGTGATGCGCTGGGGAGCACCTATGATGGGACGCCATGCGGTGCTTTCGGCGATCTTGCAACGTTCAGCTTCTATCCGGCGCACCATATCACGACGGGCGAGGGTGGAGCCGTCGGCACCCGTGATGGGAAGCTGCATCACATCGCCCATGCCATCCGGGATTGGGGGCGCGATTGTTGGTGCGATCACAAGAGCGCGCGCGACGGTGAGTGTGGGCACCGGTTCGACTGGGAGATTCCCGGTTTGAACGAGCCCTACGACCATCGCTATTACTTCACCGAGATCGGCTACAATCTCAAGATGACCGATATCCAGGCGGCGATCGGCATTCCACAGATGGCGAAGTTGGACGCCTTCGTCGCGGCGCGCAAGCGCAATTTCCGGATCCTGTATGAGGGACTCACCCGCTACCAGGACTATCTGGCGCTGCCGCTGTGGAGCCCTCGGGCTGATCCGGCATGGTTT
>JAXGUU010000147.1:0-9476 GCA_040774145.1 Anaerolineae bacterium | reverse complement strand
GCCGAAGACGACCTGCCGATGCAGTTGTGAGAAGTCTCGCGTCATAGCTGATTCACTCCTTGGTCGGGTTGCCTGGCGTGCCGCTGCGGTTCGCTGCGAGCGGCGCCGGCACTTGCGCTCAGCGACACGATCAGCACGCCCGTCAGGACGGCGGCGCCGCCGAGAAGTTGCTGTGGGGTGGGCAGCGTGCCGAAGAGCAGCAGCGCCCACGTGATCGCCGCGATGGGACTGAGCGTCAGCGCGATCGTGTGCAGGCTCATGGTCAAGCGACGCAGCGCGATGTAGTACAGGGTGCGGCTGAGGACGACGTCGACGGTCGCCACGAGCAGGATCAAGCCCCAGGCCCGGCGCGTGGGCCAGGCGAGGGTGCCGCGTCCAAAGGCGATGGCGAAGAGCACGGCGGCGGTGAAGAGGAGGCGGAAGAAGAAGAAATCGACCAGGTCGATCTCGGCGCTGTAGCGCTTGGTCAGGGCGGCGTGGAAGGCGTACATCAGCGCCGACCCGACGACGAGCAGCGCGCCCAGTCGCAGGTAGTCGCCGGGCTGGAATGCGATCACGAAGACGCCGACCAGGGCCAGCAGCGCGCCGCCGATCTGCCGGCGGGTGAGGCGGTCCCGCAGCCAGAAGATGCCGAAGGCCAGGCTGAAGAGTACCGAGCTCTGACTGAGCAGCGATGCGGTGCCCGGATCGATCCAGGCGATGGCCTCATAGTTGACGGCGGTACTCACAGCGATGAGCGTACCGATCGCCAGGAAGAAGCCGAAGTGTTCCCTGGCGGCGCGCCAATGCAGGCGCCCGGTTGCGAGTCCGAAGAGGCCCACCTCGAGGGTGCTGACCACGAGCACGAGGGTCACGGAGACGCTGGGCGCGACGTGAGGCAGCAGGAGCCGCGCGAAGACGAAGTGGAGGCTGTCGAGGAGCAGCAGCGCCGCGATCAGCGTGGCGTTGCCGGCGGGCACGGCGGAACGATCCAGGGTCGACGTTGTCTGCACGATGGGTGATCTCCTTTGTCGACGTCAACTATAGGTCGGATTGGCCTTCGAGGCAACTCCGCTGAGGGCGCGTGTCAGCTTGGGACGAGTCCGTGGTGGTCTTGCCCTATGGCGTGTCATTCCGAGCGAAGCGAGGCATCTGGGCCTGCGAACATCGAGGTCGCGTCATAGGCATGGCCCCTTCGGTCCCACGTCGGAGATTCCTCACGTGCGTTCGGCATGACAACGTCGTGGTGTGGAATGGCACCGGCTGATAGGAATCAGGTTAACTAGCCACTCGGATCACCGACCGCTAGCGGGCCTTGTTGGGCCCGCGAGCGGTCGGTGAGGCTGCCGTGAGAGCGCCGGTTAGCGCGTCGTGATCCTGAAGCAGTGCGCGCACGCTACGGGAGAGGCCTCGGGCAGGCCCTTGATCTCCAGTCCGGCGTTGGTGTGCTCGAACGCGAGCTTGCCGTCGTAGCCCAGCAGCTCCACGTTCTCTACCTCTGCCAGGTGAAGGCGGTAGCCGCCAGGACCCGCGGTGAGGCTCTTGATGAGCGCCTCTCCGTTCTCGGGCCAGGCCATCTGGAAGGCGTAGATGATCTTGCCCTTGCACGTGAAGCGGAAGTCCTCCGGCGTCCAGGCCAGGGCATCCTCTCGGAAGCGCTCCTGCGTGGCATTGGTCTTACCCTCCACGCCCACGTGCCAGGGGCGGGTGCCGTAGATCCCCTCAGCGTTGACCTTGTTCCAGGCCGCCATATCATCCAGGATCGCCAAACACTCGTCGTCCAGCGTGCCGTCGGGGCGCTGCGTGAAGTTCAGGAGCAGGTTGCCGTTCTTCGCCACGATGTCCACGAGCATCTCCAGCACCTGCTTCGAGGTCTTGTAGGCGCGGCGCACGTCATAGAACCAACCCCCGACACAGGTGTCCGTCTGCCAGGGATAGGGGAAGACATCGTTCTGCACGTTGCGCTCGATATCCAGCACGCCCACCTTGAACACCGCCGGGTTGCGGTCCTTCTGGTTGTAGACGGCTAGATTCTGGCCGTCGTGGCGCGCTGCATTGGTGTTGTAGAGGTGCGCGATGATCCCCAGCCCGTACTTGCCGAAGGGCACGGGACCGTCGGAGTAGAGGAGATCCGGGTTGTACTTGTCAATCAAGTCCTTGATGCGGTCGAACCAGCGCTCGTGCCACCAGGGGTTTTGGGTGTACCAGTTCTCGCCCTGATTCGCCACGCGGGGCTCGTTGTGGTTGGGCAGGTAGAAGTCCTCATACGCCGGGTCGTTGCCGTCGTAGGGCACGCCGGCATACGGTCCTGTGGCGTCGTGGCCCTTATTGTGGGACCACCACGCGAACGTGGCCCCCAGGTGCTCGCTGACGCCGAAGCGCAGCCCCTGATGGTGGGCTGCCGCCTGCCACAGCCCCACGATGTCCTTCTGCGGCCCGACCTTCACGGCATTCCATGGGTTGTGCGCGGAATCCCAGTTGTCGAAGTTATCGTGGTGCACGGCCTGTGCGAAGAAGTAGCGTGCGCCGGCATCCACGTAGCGCTGCATCAGCCCCTCGGGATCGAAGCGCTCGGCCTTCCAGGTCTTGACCACATCCTTCCACCCGTGCTTTGAGGGATGCCCGTAGACACGCCAATGGTGCAGGTACTGATCCGTGCCCTGGCGGTACAGGTTGCGCGCATACCAGTCACCGTACATCGGGACGGCTTGCGGTCCCCAATGCGACCAGACGCCGAACTTGGCATCGCGGAACCACTCGGGACAGACAAACTGCCGCAGCGATTCCCATGTCGGCTCGAACGGCCCTCTCTCGATCGTCTCCCACTTGTCCATAGACCCTCCTGATCGGTTAGCATAACTTGCCGGCGGGGTGTTGATATGAAATCGATTTCATATCAGCGAAACATCAGAGAGTATACACCTGTCTCCGCGAACCGAAAGCGCACACAACGGCCGCTCATGTGGGGCGACTAGCTGAGCCGCCCGTTGGTCGCCGGCGGCGGGGGCTTGGTCGGGTCAGCTACCCCGACCTACACGTTGAATCGATGCGCGATCCCCACGGGCCTAGCGGTCGAAGTAGACGTCGTGCTCTCCCCGCCAGACGCGGAAGGCCTCGGCGATGCGCATCGCGTGGCCCGGGTAGAGATCGGTGGGCAGATCCTCGGCGGTGAACCACGCCGTCTCCAGGACCTCGTTCGGCGTCAGCGCCTGGGCCGGCGCCTCCCGGTTGAGCGGACGGCAGATGAAGACGAAGTGGTAGAGGTGGTGGCGGCTGGTGGTACCGCAGAGGCGCGAGTCAAAGACGCCGGACAAGCGCACCGGCTCGCAGCGGATGCCGGTCTCCTCAAGCGCCTCGCGCACCGTGCCCTGGGCCGGCGTCTCGCCGACCTCAAGCGCGCCTCCCGGCATCGCCCATTGGCCCGAATCGGCCCGGCGGATGAGGAGGATGTGATCATCGGCGGGATCGATGACCGCAGCATCGCTGCCGACGAAGGGGGTCGGGCGCGAGAAGATCGGCGCCCGCAGCGGCTCGATGGCCTCCGGCGGCTCCCCCGTCGCCATGGCGAGCATGGCCATCGCGATGTCCTGGACGGCCCGGTAGTGGTGTTCGTCGTAGATGGTCCTGGCGAAGTGCCCGCCCATCGCGGAGATGTCGCGGAGGCGGTCGGCCCAGGCGGCGATCTGTTCGGCAGGTGTCATCGGTGCTCCTCGTTCCTTGGGTGATGGGGTATCGGTTCCTATTGTAGGAGGTTGTCGTCGAGTTTCAACGCGCGCGCTACGTCGAGGTAAAGATGTCGGGTGCTGACATGATTCCCTGCTATTATAGGCTGTTGGCGGTGGTTCCCCACGGCCCATTGGTTCCCCCATGGCCATCCGGCGGTCAGCTCGTGCTCTGTGGGATGGCGACGCAGCGCGAGGAGGTGTATCCGTGTTCAGCGATCAAGAGGTGTTGGCTACCTATGTGACCCCGGGACTGATGACCGATCCCGGTCCCTATGCCTCATCCTTCGGCGTCCTGCCGCAGGACGTCGGCGATCTGGTCAAGGCTGTGCAGGGCGTGATGCTGCACATCTTCTGGGCCGAGCGCTATGGTGTGAAGCTCTCGGAAGAGCGCCAGGGCGAGGTGCAGCTACGCCGCGTTGATCAGAAGCCGGCGCGTCTCTTTGAGCTCGACGACCGTCCTTTTGCCGAGGCGCGCGAGCCCGAACGTAAGCTGGTGGGCAATTGCCGCGACTTCTCGGTGATGATGGCGGCGATCCTGCGCCACCAGGGGGTGCCCGCTCGCGCGCGCTGCGGCTTCGGTACCTACTTCCTGCCCCATCACTACGAGGACCACTGGGTGGTGGAGGTCTGGCGCGCGAGCGAGGCGCGTTGGGTCCTGGTCGATGCGCAGCTCGACGGGCTGATGCAGGAGGCGCTCAACCTCGACTTCGACCCGCTGGACGTGCCGCGCGACCGCTTCATCGTCGGCGGCAAGGCGTGGCAGCTCTGTCGCAGCGGACAGGCCGATCCGGACAGCTTCGGTATCTTCGACATGCACGGGCTCGGGTTCGTCCAGGGCAACCTGATCCGCGACGTGCTGGCCTTCAGCAGGGTGGAGTTGCTGCCGTGGGATCACGGCTGGGGCTACCTGTCCGAGGCGGGTGGAACGGACGAGGCCTTGAACGTGATGGACCACCTCGCGGCGCTGACGTTGGAGGGCGATGCCGGTGTCGCCGAGATCCGCGCGCTGACCGAGGATGATCCCGGTCTTGCGGACATCGTGGCTGCCGTCACTGACTTTGAGACACGGTCGGTCTAGGAGAGGAGAGGGGTATGGAGGTTCAGGACGCCATCGCACAACGCCGCAGCATCCGCAGGTTCAAGGAGACCCCGGTGCTCGAGGAGGACGTCCGGGCCATCCTGCACGCCGCCACGCTGGCGCCCTCCGGCAAGAACCGCCAACCCTGGCGGTTCGTCGTCGTGCAGGGCGAGGCACAGCGTGCTGAGATGGTGGCGCGGATGCGCGAGGGCATCGCGAAGCTGGAAGCCCAGGGGATGGAGACGGGAAGCGCCAAGTGGACGGTGGAGGTCATGGCGCGCGCGCCCGTGACGGTCTTCGTCTTCAGCGCGTACCAGACGTACGCCGAGACGTTGAGCACCCTGGCAGATGACTTGATGGACATCGTCGATGTGCAGTCGATCGGTGCCGCCATCCAGAACATGGCGTTGGCAGCGCTGCCCCTCGGGCTGGGGACGCTGTGGATCTGTGACGTCTTCTATGCGCTGGAGGAGCTGTGCGGGTGGCTCGGCGAGGGACACGTGATGGTGGCGGCGGTGGCGCTGGGCGTGCCCGACGAGGCGCCCGCCGCGCGCCAGCGCAAGTCGGTGGATGAGGTCACGAGGTGGGTCGGATCGTGAGGGACGCCGTGATGCGACCGGCACGCCGGTCGCGTCATCCTCCGGCTGCCTCGCGCTGCTGCAGCCGGGCGAGGTCGTCCTCCAGGGCGGCAAGCCCGTCGGCGTCGTCGAACCGGCGGAGGAGGAGGCGACACTCCTCATAGTAGCCCCGGGCCTGGGCCATCTCGCCCTCGTCCAGGCTGACCTGTCCGAGTTCGCGGAGGATGGCGACCATCCGCTTCTCCGGTCCCAGAGCGCGCTGCCTTTCGAGCGCGGCGAGGAGCGTGGATTTCGCTTCAGCCAGCTCTCCGCGCGACCGGGCGATGCCGCCGATGAAGGTGAGCGCCTGCACGACGGCGCCTTCGTCGCCGACCTCGTGGAAGCCGGTGATGCTCTCCCGAAAGTGGTGCTGCGCCTCCTCCAGCTCTCCACGGTAGGCCAGCCAGTTTCCGAGCACAGTGCGCAGATTCGCGACCCCGCGAAGATCACCGATCTGTTCGCGGAGGGCGAGGCTCTCCATCAGGTGTTGCGCGGCCTCCTGCGGCTTGCCCAAGTGGATGGCGTTGACGCCGAGCGCGTGGAGCGACATCGCCGTGCCCCAGAGGTCGCCCGCGATGCGGCGCCGCGCGACGCTCTCCCTGAGGAGCGGTTCGGCTGCAGCGGGCTCTCCGACGTTGCTGAGGTACTCTCCCAGTGCCTCCTGGGTCAGTGCAACGCCCCAACCATCGTCAAGGTCGGTGAAGATGCGCAGGCTCGTCTCCAGCCGGCGCCGGCGCTCCTCGTGCGGGAGCGCCATGCCGATGTAGGCACTCAGGATCAGGCTTAGGGCGAACCAGGCATCCTCCGGCCCGGTCGCCAGGAGGGCGTGCGCCTGTTCGAGGAGGGCACAGCCCTCGGCTACGTGTCCGAATCGGCTAAGAAACTGGCCCTGGATCGCCAGCAGCAGCCCGCCAAGCCGTGGTTGACCCGCATCACCACCGGCTCGCAGGGCGGTACGCGCATCGCGAAACAGCGCCGCGCCCTCGCGAAAACGCCCGCGTATCTCACAGAAGAGCGCCAGCCCGATGGCGGCATCGCCGATGTCCGCCGCGCGGCCCCGTTCGCCTGTCCAACGCCAGGCGATCTGCACGTTGGCGAAGTCTCGCTGGAGCATGTCCAGTGCCTCCGCCTGATCGACGTAACGCCCAGCGGCGAGGGCAGGGCGAAGCGGAGGGTTCCCCTTGATCGCTTCTCCACAGCGTACGAGCAGCTCCACGAAGTGCTTCGCGTGGCGGTCGCGAACCAGCTCGGCCTCTCCGGCGACGGCATGGAGCTGCTCCTCAGCATACTGGCGCAAGACCTCGAGCATCTCGTAGCGTCCCTCTGCGGTGCGTCGCAGGAGCGACTTATCGATCAGGCTGGAGAGCGCCGAGGGATCCGCACTCGTCACGGCCTGTGCCGCCTCTCGGGTGAAGCCCCCGTGGAAGACGGCGAGCGCGCGGAAGGTGCGCCGATCTGCCTCCGACAGCAACCCCCACGAGCGGGCGAAGACGGCCCTGAGGCTCTGGTGGCGTTCCGGGAGGTCGCGTAGGGTCAGGGTGAGGAAGTCCAGGCTAGCAGCGACCTCGTCGGCGATCTCGGCACAGGAGAGGGTCTTGGTCCACGCTGCCGCAAGTTCGATCCCCAACGGTATCCCCTCCACCAACCTGCAGATGCGCGAGATGGCCTGTGCCTCGTCGGTGTCGGGCGTGAAGGCGGCGCTGATGCGCTGGGCGGTCTCGATGAAGAGGAGGGCGGCATCCGAGAGCTGAGCCTCGTCGTCTTCGTGGGGCAAGCTCAGACCCTGCAGCTCAACCACCCACTCTCCACGCGTGTTCAGTCGCTCGCGTGACGTCGCCAGCAGCTTGATCCGGGGGGCCCGGTCGAGGATGTCGGTCCAGAGCTCCGCGTGGTCCAGCAAGTGCTCGAGGTTATCCGGCACCAGCAGCAGCTGCTTGTCGGCGAGATAGGCCAGCAGCTGCTCCCGCGGGCTGATCGAGCTCTGGGGATAGAACTGCGCACCGAGGGCCTCGGCGATGCTCGTGATCATGGCTTCGGGTGAGGTGACCGAGACGAAGGGGACGAAGACGACGCCGTCGGGGAAGGCGGCAGTCTGTTCTGACGCGGCTTGGAGCGCCAGGCGGGTCTTGCCGATGCCGCCCGGACCGGTGAGGGTGATCAGACGGCACTCGGGCAGCGTCAGCAGGTCGTAGAGCTCGGCCAACTCCGCCTCCCGGCCCACAAAGGTCGTGGTCTGGGCCGGCAGGGCACGCCTCGCCCGCGCCGGTTCAGGGGCGGGCGCGACCTCGGAGACGATTTGCGGCTTCTCCTCTCGGATCTCACCGGCGCGGATGCGGCGGTAGAGGTTGACGGTCTCGGGCGAGGGTTCAAGCCGGGCCGCTCGCAGGTTGCGGAGCAGGACATCGTACTGGTGGAGGGCGGCTGCCCGCTGGCCCGCCTGGGCATAGAGAGTCATCAGGGCTCGCTGGGCGGGTTCGTGGAGGGGGTCGAGCTCCAGCCAGCGCCTTGCTGCCGTCAGTGCGGCGTCGAACTCGCCATGGCGACTGTGGTGGCGCGTGAGCATCTCGAGCACCTGCATCGTGTCCTGACGCAGGTGTTCGGCCTGGAAGAACTGCCACTCCTCGAAGTCGGGGCTGTCTCCGAGGGAGAAGCCCGCCATGAAGTCGCCCTGGTAGAGGGCCACGATCTCGCCGAGGCGGACAACGCAGTCGACGCACACGTTGTCCGGTGGGTGGGCATGGGCGCGGACCGCGGTAAGGTGAGCCTCCATCTGTTGCACATCGACCCAGGTCTCGTCGGCGAGGGCGATGGTGTCCTGTTCAACAATGAGCCAGGGATCCAGCGGGGTACGGCTCAGCTGCCACAGGGCATTACGAAGATAGGCGTAGGCACGCGAGGTGTCCGCCTCCGGCCACAGCAAGGTAGCCAGCGCTTCGCGGCTATGTACACGACGGGTGACCCCCAGGTACGCGAGCAGGGCAAGAGGCTTGCGGTGCGAGATGGTGATGACCTGACCGTCTACTTCGGCGTGTGGGGTCCCGAGGAGCACGAGCCGACCTTCAGCAGAGCTCGATGTTCCCTTGACCATCGCGTTCAGTTTACCGCGTTTCGCCGGGGTTACCACTGCAAAAAGACGGCGACAAGACGTTGACGGGGTAGGATGGAGGTAGATAAGGCACGAGCCCGGAGGCGACGATGAGCTATAGGAGATGCGGATGATGACAGATGAGCAACAGGCCTTTTCCGAGACGTTCACAGAGCGCCGACTGATCGCCTACACACGATTCTGCGGCGTGGTCAACCTCCCATCACGGATATGGATGGTGCGAGACTGGGCCAAGACCCAAGGGTATGAGCTTGTCGGCCCGCCTCAGTGCGTCTTCTTTCCGAACGGCTGTGACCGCGAGGGCGAGGTGTGTGAGGTGCAGTGGGAGGTCGTGGCGGGGCCTGAGCCTGTGGCGGGCGAGATAGGGCTCAAGTGGGTCGGTCCGGCCCGCGTCGTTGCGGGATGCCATCGGGGTGGGCTATCGGCGATCCCCGAGACGGTTGGCGCACTGCGGGCTTGGGCCGAGGCCCGCGGACTCCGGCTGAGCGGGACTCGGGAAGAGATCTATCATCCGGACCGCACGCCATCGACCGGGGGCCGCATCACGGAGATCCGGCTCCCGGTCGATGGCGTCGAATGAGCGTCGCCGGTCAGGCGCGCAGGCGCCGGCCCACCTCGCGGAGCGTCGTCACGTCCTCCGGATGAATCGAACCCTCCGGCAGAGGGCCGGTGTTGAGGAGCAGGTTGCAGCGATGTGCTTCCGCGTCTGCCAGCATCGCCATCACCTCGTCGGGCCCTTTGTGGTTGCCGTCATCGGCTTGCATATAACCCCACGCGCTGGGCTGCAGGGTGTCGCAGATCTCGTTGTGTTGGTGTTGATTTCGCTCCCAAGCGCGCTGGGCGACCTGTGCCTGTGCCTCCCCAATGCGCTCCCGGACCCGGTCGGCGAGCGAGTGACCGTGGCGCTCCGGTGAGGCGAAGTCCTCGTCGCCCGTGGCCCCTTGCTTGAAGGCGATGAGGGCCTGGGGCTG
>JAXGUU010000146.1:0-9480 GCA_040774145.1 Anaerolineae bacterium | reverse complement strand
TAGAACGATTTGATGTATCGGAAGAGATCGTGTCGGACTTCGCGGCGCGCGTGGTAGCTGAGGTGATGAACACATTCCACTTTGAGCGACGCTGGAAAGCTGTCCATAGGCGCATTGTCATACCCGGTGCTGCCGCCGCTTAACATCTTTCGCTTCCAGGGGTTCTTGGCAGGCGCTACTTGTACACTGGCGCCCTCGATCCGAGGGATGCGACAACGCCAACTCCGGTCGCCGCTGCTAAAGCGCCATTCCCAGGGCAGCCAACGTCAACTCCTCGGTTCCCCCTGTCCGCGCGGATCACCGATCCGTCGCTCCAGCACGCTAATAGGGCCTTGTGCTAGTTGAATCGAATAGAGGTTCCCCCGTTTTGGTGGACACTACACAGTGCATAACTGCTGATGATACGCTTGTTCGAAGGCCACCGGAGACCGATAGCCGATCGATGAATGGAGACGCCGCCGATTATAGAACGATTCGATGTAGCGGAACAGATCTTGCCGGGCCTGACTTCGTGTGTGATAGGTGACGTGATGAACACGTTCCGCTTTGAGCGATCCAAAGAAGCTCTCCATCGGCGCATTGTCGTACCAGGTGCCGACGCCGTTCATGCTGACCGCGATATCTTTCCCTTCCAGGAGTTTTTGGTAGGCGCCACTTGTGTACTGGCTCCCTTGATCCGAGTGATGCAACAACGCCATTTCCGGTCGCCGGTGCTGCACATCCGGGACACATCCGTCGGCCCCCAACGGCTCGGGCGCGTCAGCGCCCGAAGAGGCTGAGCGCCGGAATCGCCAGACCGATGAAGATGAAGGCCACGGCGGCGAGGAGCACGAGGGGGTTGGGGCGGAGGCTGATGCGGGCGGTGGGCGCGCCGCTGTTGACGAAGCCGTTCACCTGCTCGACGGCGGCGGCCTTGGCGCGCTCGCCCGCCGTGAAGGCCGAGGTGAGCGGCACATCGTCCTGTCCCGTCATCAGCATCACCCGGTAGGTGCAGCTCTCGCCGCAGTTCTCCTGTACCCAGGCGCCCTGTACGTTGCGGATCGTCTCGGGCTCGCCCGTCCGGATCCCCAGGAAGGTGCTCCGTCGCTCGCACGTGATCTCGGTGGGCTCGGGGCGGGCGCACGCCAGCACCACCACCTGGCCTAGGACAACCGTCATCAGCCCACCCACGGCGAGGAAGACCAGGCTGATGATGAGGCCCGAACAGCCACGGCGGAGCAGGGCCATCACAGGCCTCCTGTCGCCACGCCGCGTCGGCGGAAGGTGCTGACCTGCCCAAGGAACTGCTCAATTGGATCCATCACGAGACCTCACAGATGCTGGGTGGCTGTGACCGCTTCTGTGCTAGTGATAGGACGAAACCGCGATTCGATCAACCGCTGCGTAGGGCCAGCGTCTCGAATGCCTCTCCCGCGGATGCGCAAGCCGGAGGCATGCGCTACAACGGCAGGCGAGCGGGAACCGCTTCCGAACGGCGTGCGTTACAACGATGGGCAAGCCGGAGCACTGCAGTAGGATCAAGATCCCTCTGCGACGGCGGACGGCGTCGCCTCCATCACGTAGGCCGTCCAGGTCTCACCGGCGAGGGTGAAGCCCAGGCGCTCGTAGAGCCGGCGGGCGGGGTTGACCTTGAGCACGTGTAGGCTGACGGGCAGCCCCTGTCCGAACGCCTCGTCGAGCACGGCGCGCATCAGGTGCGTGCCGAGGCCCCACCGCTGATAGCCGGGCAGGATGAGCACCTTGTCGACGAAATAACCATCGTCACGGCGTTCCACGGAGAGCACGCCGATGTCTGTCCCGTGCAGGCTGACGATCTGATCCTGGCCCCGTCGAACGTTATCACGCAGGGCATCGTGCAGCCGCTCGTCGCTGAGGCCCATGCGCTCCTGAACGTAGGGCAGGTAGTCAGCCAGCGTCACCCGTTGGACGTCGTAGACGAACTCGGCTTCTGCTTCGGAGGCGAGCCGCAGCGATAGACCGTTGGGGAGAGGCGCCCGATCCGGGCCGAAGGTGCGGTCGACGGCATCCAGCGTCTGCTCGACGGTCTGGCCCGTGGTATCCAGGCGGATCACGTAGGCGGGCCAAGCGAGCGCGTCGAGTTCTGCCCGTAGCTCATCGACGCGCGCTCCCATCACGTCGCCGGGGGAGCGTAGGTGGTCGCGGCGGTGGTTCTCAGTCGGCGCCGCGGTCAACCAGACGGCGCGCACCCGAGCCTTGTCACCCAGGGCGTGGTCCAGGTCGTCGAGGCCCTCAGGTGTCCAGACGTTGTCGATGGCCACATCCAGGCCCAGCGCCATGTAGCTCTCGGCAAGCAGCACGGCGTGGCGTGCAAGCAGCCTCTCCTGGAAGCCGTCGGCGGTGATCAGCGCCGGGTTGCGTATCCAGTTGCGAATCGCGTCACACTCGATCGCCGCGCCCAGCCGTCGTTCGGCCCAGCGGGAGCAGATCGTCGATTTGCCGACACCACAGGTGCCGGTGATGATGAGGATATCGCGCATGCTCGATTGCGTGGTGCGGTGTTGGCAGGATGCGCCACTGACGACAACAGGTGGCCCCGCCCTCGGCTAGACCTCCACGCCCTCCTCGCTGAGCAGCTGCAGCAGGACCATCGCTGCGCGCTCGCAGACGATGTCGCACGAGCCCAAGCCTCCCTCGACCTTGACGACGTTCTGCCGCAGCGGGTCGCAGCGGGTCTCTCCTAGATCAGCAAGGAATCGCTTGCGGAACTCCTTGGTGAGGCGCTGGGCCAGCAGATCGTCCTGCAGCTCCTCGCGCCCGAAGAGGGCCCCGATCACCATGACGCCGCCTGCTGCCGCACCACAGATCTCCTCATGGCTGCCTCCCACGCCTCCGGCGAAGCCGTTCGCGAGCCGCAGGTAGGCGGGGGTCCAGTCGGGGATGACCTCAGGGCCCACAGCCCCGAGCACGGCTTCGGAGCAGTGCCAGCCGGCGCGGAGGAGATCACCTGCCCGTCGTGAGATGGCAAGCCTGGTCGCCGATCGGTCGAGCTCTGTCATCGGTTGCACTCCTTCTCTGTGAGGATGTTCTGCTGACAAGGATAGCATCTGTCCCGATACCTGCAAGGATAGCCCTGTTGCCCTGAGGTGGTTGGTGCGTGCCGGAGACGGCATATGGTAGATGCGCAGAGTGGGGGGCCTGTCCGTTCAACCGCGACCTTCGCGGTGAAGCGTTGGTATCATTTCGTGAAACTGCCGGTAAGCCACCTGCTGAAGGAGGCGCCCTACCGCAGTTCTGGTGTATAATGAAAGCAATCGGTACACACGATCAAGGTGGGGGGAAATGCCAGAAGATACACGCAGGATCAATGTTACGCTTCCCACGACGCTGTTGGAGGAGCTGGATAGCCTGGTGCCCGCCGGCAAGCGTAGCGAGGTGATTGCGGAAGCGACCGCGGCTTATCTCAGCCGGCTCAAGGTCCTCGCCGCGATCAGGGAGACTCAGGGGGCTTGGAAGGAAGAGGATCATCCTGAGTTGGCGACGCCCGCGGATGTAGCCGATTGGTTGCAGGCATTGCGATCGCCGTGGCGCCGCGTACCGCTACTGATCGCGGATAGAGACGACGATGACTGACTACCTGCTCGACTCTAACGTGCTGATCCAACACCTGCGCAGCCATAAGCCCACGAGTGACCTGCTGATACGGTTGGCACTGGAGGGCACGTTGGGCGTCGCCGCTATCTCCAGGACTGAGATCCTGGCGAGGATGCGCGAGAAGGAGCGCGGCATGACGATGCGTCTGCTTGACGCGATGGCCTGCTATCCGCTCGATCACGAAGTGGCCGATCGTGCTGGGGAATTGTTGCGACGGCATCGACGGGAGGGCACAACGCTCGACGTGCCGGACGCGATCATCGCCGCGACTGCCCTCGTTCATGATCTCGTGCTTGTTACCTACAATCCACGACACTTTCCTACGGCGGAGCTGAGGCGCTACGGTGATATGCCCGCTCTGCGGTAGCCCGCATCCCGGTTTGGCGGACGCTCAGCCCACCGCCGCGCGGACGAGCTGCAGGAGCGCCTCGCGCTCGCCCTCGATGCCCTCGTTGAGGCGCGCAGCGGCGACGACGGGCAGCCAGCGGTCGCGTGCGCCGTTGCTGCCCCCGCTGAGCCGGGCGTAGGTGCGCAGGTAGACCCGGTGGTAGAGCCCGCTGAAGAGGCGGATCAGTGGGCTGATGGGCATCGGCGCCGCGGCGATGCCCACTGTCAGGATCAGGCTGCTGCGCGCCACGTCGGCCCACGGGTCGCCCGCCTTCGCCGTCATCCAGTCGATGATCACGGGACCGTCGGGGGTGATGAGGACGTTGTCGGGGTGGAAGTCGCCGTGGCAGAGTGCTTGTCCGTCGGGCAGCGCCGGCACCAACGCCATCACCCGGGCGCGTAGCTCATCAGGCAGATCGGGCGCCTGCGCGATCGACCGTGCCAGGCTGTCGCGATAGGCGGGCAGGTCAGGGGCGGCAATGGCGTGGACCTGGGCCTGCAAGGTCGCCAGGTCGCGGGCGTGGCGGAACAGTGTCCAGGGGCGGGCCTGCAGGTCGGCGAGCATCGAGGGCCCGGCGACCCGCTCATAGACGATGCCGCGACGCCCCTGCGCCTCGACCGTGGCGCCCGGCGCCGGGGTGGGGATCCCCGCCGCGACGATGATCCGCGCGACGCGCGCCTCGTGATCGACCCAGTCGCCGGGGAAGGCCTCGCGATAGAGCTTGAGGACGTGGCCCTCGCCCCAGGCATAGACTTCCGCCGTGCGGCCCTGGGCGATGGGCGTGCCGAGTATCAGCGTGTCGCGCATCGTGACCTGCCTCCGTTGGATCGTTTACTTCCTGCCGAAGAGAATGTCCTCACGATTGTAGAGCCGGATGGCGACGAAGGTCGGCGTACCGGTGATAGTCGACCTGGTCGAACCGGTGCGCAGGCGACGGTGAGTAGGGCGATCAGCAGACCAAGGCTGACCGTGCGATAGCGTCTTGGCATGGTCCGTACCTATCGTATGATGAGCGGTAGGTACACGTACGTATCCGGTCCCTGAGTATACGCAGTCATCAGCTTCAGCCAAGTGCTGACCTCGACATCCGTGCTGGGGGGGCCTTCGTGCCCTGCGGTGTCCACGGCTGTGACGCGCCAGGCATAGGTGCTGTTGATCATCACCTGGTCCATCATGTCTGGGGAGGTCAGTAGCTCCTGGTTGAGCTTCACGAAAGGCCCTGCCATCTCGGCACGATAGAGGTTGTAGCCTGCCGAGTCGGCTGCCGGCGATGGATCCCAGAGCACGTGCATCCCGTCGTGCCTGGGCAGCACCGCGAGCCCGGTGGGACGTGGGGGTGGCCCGTCGATGATGGTTGCGCTCAGAGGGCCGGCGGGTTCGGACGGCGTCTGCTCCAGCCCCAGGGCGGTGAGGCGATACCAGTAGGTCCGGCCGACCGCGATGTCGCGGTCGACGTAGTGCCCGCGGGTGAGGTGGGCCAGCGTAGCATACGGGCCGGACGAGGCGGCGGCCCGTTCCAGTCGGTACAGCGGAACGAAGGCGCCGGGTTCGAAGCTGACCGTCACGGCGCTCTCCTCGGTATGGATCCGGAATCCCTCCGGCACCGGGGGAGCGCCGGTGATGGCGGTCGGGTCGCGACCGTCCAGGGCCGATCCCGCCGATCCCGCCGATGCGTCAGCGATGGCGGTTGGATCGGGATCCCCCAGAACCGGACCCGCCGACGGCCCGATCATCCCGCCCAAGGTGACCGCCGCGACGCTGTACCATCCAGGCTCAACGGCGATGAAGAAGGGGTCGGGGACAGGCGAGGGGGTGACAAGCTCGGGGGGGGCCTCAGGTGCCTCGGCCCGGTAGACGTGATAGCCCACGACGTCGGCCTGTCGCACCGGCTGCCAGCGCAGGATCGTCGAGGTGGGACCCCGGTAGGCTTTGAGGAACTCGGGCGGTTGAGGCAGCATCTCGAGGGTGAAGTGGGAGGTGGCGGCGAGGGTGGCTCCGCTGCGGCTCATCATCGAGGCTTCGATGACGTTGTCGCCGGAGAGGAACGGCCAATCGCGCGGGCTCTGCCAGCTCGCTGAGGTGCTGGTGTTGTCCTGGCGGAACATCATGGGTGCGATGGAGACCCCGTTCAGTCGCACGTCCAGCGTGCTCTGGAGGACGGGATCAGAGAGGTACCAAGGGAAAGTGACCTCGATGAGGGGTGGCTCCGTCAGGTGGCTGTCATCAGTGGGCATGATCGTCATCTTACCGGGTGTCGGTGAGACCGGCACCGCCGCGACCGGGGCGAAGGCCGTGTACTCACCATCGACGGAGGTCGTGGTCCCGAGCGGGAGCACGACCCCGGCGCGCGGCGCGCCCGTCTCCTCCTCCTCGCTCGTGATCTCCACAAGGCCGTCCCAGTTCGTGACACGGACGGCGCCGTCGCCCATGAACGTGAGCGCGATGTAAGGAACCGTGAAGCCGAGATCGAGCGTTGCTGAAGGGCGCGGGACACCGTACGACACGCCGCCGAGCGTCGCGTCTGCCGGCGGCAGGGCCAGCAACGAGCCCTTGGAGCCGAAGGTCCTTGCCAGGAAGGCCTTGATCGTCGTCTTGGTCACGGTAGTGGCCTTCCAACCCATCTGCAGGGGCGCCACCATCCTGCTCGCCAGCAGGTGGTAGACGCCAAGTTTGAGGTACTCGCGGTGGTTGTCGACGACGTCCATCTTGAGGTTCTGTAGGTCGATGAGCCAGGGTTGGTCGTGGGTGCCGCTGACGCCCTCGGGCCCGATCTCGATGTTGATGTAGCTGCCCTCTTTGGCAAAGGCACTCTCGGCGATGTGCCGCTGCCCATTGAAGAAATCAAGGCAGACCATCGGGTAGATCGGGTTGCCCTGGGCGTCGTACTCGGCACTCATCAGCTTGACGACGTCGCCGGGATTCAGCTTGTCATCCATCTGGAGCCTGGTCGTGTTGCCCAGGCCGTCGACCTTGAGCACGGCGCCACGAAGGCAGCTGACGCGGGCGTAGGCCAGGGTGACGGGCAGGGTCTCCTGCTGGTCACCCGAGACATCCACGGTGACGTTGCCGCTGAAGTAGTCATCGGTGACCGCCGTCGGGGAGAGGCGGGTGGCGTCGTCACGCGGCAGCATATAGAAGTGAGCACTTCCGTACTGGTCGGTCGTTGTGCTCTCCGGGACGAACTCGAAGACCTCAGACGTGGGGGTGACGGTCTCGCCCGGTAGGGGGCGTGTGAGGTAGAGCCCATTCTGATAGACGCCCTCCCGCACCGATATGCTGAACCACGGATAGCTGGGGGTGTTAATCTTGATGATGCGGTTCTTCGTCAGGCGTAGATCGTAGGAGAGACTACCCGTGTAGCGCAACTCGTCGCTCTCAGTGTCATAGACACCGTAGGTGCCGGATAGCCGGTACGTGACGTTGGTGAGGCCGACCGGAAAGGGGGGGATGGCATCCATGTCGACGTGACTCAGGGCCACGCCGGCACTGTCGACGGCAAAGTCAAGGACGGCTTGCGTGCCGCATCCACCACTCACGCAGCTGCCGGAGGCCGATACCACCCGGTAGGTGTCCGTGCCGAGGGCGGAGCCCCGGATCGTGATCTCCACGAGGCCCTGGGCGCGGTAGTAGTTGGCTCCCGCTTCGATCACCTCGACCGCGTTCCCCTCGACGGACATCGAGAGAACATCAGCCGTCGCCGCGCGTGAGGCCGTGGGCACCATGCCCCCGGAGCCCCACAGAGACGACAGCACCGTGACGATCATACCCGCGCGCACCAGAACGCGCTTCATCGCTGTCCTCCCGGCTCGCTCACGCCGGCGGGCTCCAAGGTGAGCGGCGGCGCGCTCGCGCTCGCCCTCGCGCATCGGGCCCTCGGAGCCCGCCACGATGAAGCCCGCCGGCTCCATGGCCTGCGAGCCGCCCTTTTTGACCAGGCTCTTCGCCATCGGCTCGGCGGCGTAGCCGAAGAGATTGACGAAGAACTTGAGGATGCCGGGCGTGTCCTCCTTGATCTCGACGCGTGTGTCGAAGGCGGCGACCTTGACGCCCTGCAGGCTGCCCGACGGCAGGCCCTTGATCCAATTCTTGATCGCGGGCGTCGCGGTGAACTTGCGGGTCGGCGAGCCGGCGACGACCGCGTCCACGCCGGCGAGGTCCGCCGCCGTCACGGCGCCGACGCGCTTCGTGGTGACCTCCGCCTGCCCCTCGAGCGCCGCGCCCATCGCCTGCGCTACCTTCTCCGTATTGCCGAAGACCGAATCATAGACAGTTAGAGCTTTCATCTCGCCCTCCTGACTAACTGGAAACTGGAAACTGGACGCCGCGTGGTTACTGGAGCTGCTTTGGACCTCGTTGGCGAATGTAGTCGGTCACATCGACGTTGTAGACGATCTCCTCGACCTCGAAGGTCGCCCACGGCTTGCCCTGGTCGAACCAGGTGATGCGCCCGATCTGGGGAATCGTAGTGCCGTCGACCTCGGCCCAGTCGAGCGCCTCGCAGATCCAGAGGATCTTCCCCGGATCGTCGGCCTCGCGAGAGCGCATGGCCTCCAGGTAGGTCAGCATCCCGCTCGCCGCGTCGAAGCGCATCACCATCCGCTCCTCCGCCTCACCGAAGGGGACCACCAGGATCGCCGTGACCTCGTCGACGGCCTCCCAGCGCACGCGCGGGTCGGTGACCCAGAGCGCCGGCAGCCAGACCGACTCGGCCCACAGACCCAGATTGGCGGCCTGGTCGACCTCGGGTCCCTCGCTGATGCCGACCGGCCCCAGATCGAGGTGCCCCTTGCCCTCAAGAAAGTGCTCGTTGCCCTTGATGAGCGGGATCCCGGCCCAGGTGATCTCGAGGTAGTGGCGGTAGCCCCGGCCCGCGTCGTGCGTGAAGCGGAAGCGCGAGGGGAAGGCCGGGAAGGCCGCCACGGGACGCAGCGTCGCCCGTCCACCGTAGATCGCCGAGGTGATCACCGGGATCTCCTCGCCGTAGATGAGGCGGTAGAAGCGCGCCACGGGCGCGGGCAGCTCCTCGGGCAGCGCGATGGTCTCGACGGTGCCCGCTGTGTCGGCGATGGGCGGGAGGGGCCGGGGCCGGACCTGTAGGCCGATCCAACCCACCAGCACCAGCCCCGCGATGATGGCTGCTATCGTGAACGCCACGTTCTGACTCCTCTCTCTCACGCCTGATCCTTTCCGTCGATGATCCGGTTCACGGTCGCCGTGATCTGCTGCTCGAGCTCCGTGGGGTAGGGAAGACCCAGCTGCCTCGCGACCTCGCGGGCTAGAGCCTGTTATGCACTTTGGCTAAAGTGAACGATATCATGAGGGTATGGACAGAAAACCGGACCCGAGTGATGTCAGTGATGATGAGTGGGCGTTTGTGGCGCCCTATCTGACCTTGATGACCGAAGATGCTCCGCAGCGGAAATACTCGCTGCGTGAAGTGTTCAACGGCTTGCGCTACATAGTGCATACGGGTATGCAGT
>JAXGUU010000145.1:0-9535 GCA_040774145.1 Anaerolineae bacterium | reverse complement strand
TCAACGACCTCGCCTTCAGCCAGAGCATCTACGAAGCAATGGTTAAGGTACAGCAAGCCAAGGGCGGCGCCGATAATCTGGAGTTCGTCGTCTCGGAGAATATGTTCGTGGTGGATGACGCCGGTACGGCCATCCGCGACTACGCCAGCCAGGGTTACGACCTGGTGATCGCCCACGGATCGCAGTACGGCGGCGTCCTGCAGGAGATCGCACCCGACTTCCCCGACATCAGCTTTGCCTGGGGCACCACGGTCGACACCTTCGGCATCGATAACATCTTCGCCTACGAGGCGCGCTCCGAAGAGGGTGGCTATGTGAACGGCGTCATGGCCGGCGCCCTCACCGAGAGCAATATCGTCGGCGTGGTCGGCCCGATCGAGACCGGCGATGCCAAGCTCTACGTCGACGGCTTCATCGCGGGCGTCCGAGCTCAGAATCCGAGCGCCCAGGTCAACTCGAACTGGATCGGCTCCTTCAGTGACGTCGCGCTGGCCTCCGAGGCTGCGCAGACGCACGTCGGCGCCGGCGCGGACGTGATGGCGGGCACAGCTCAGATGGTCGTCGGCGCCATCGGCATCGCCAAGGACAACGACATTCTCTGGTTCGGCACCCAGGCCAGCCAGACGTCGCTGGCACCCGAGATCGTCGTCGCCAACCAGATCTACGACTGGTCAGGCGTCATCTTGGAGATCATCGACCTGATGGGTCAGGGCACGCTGGGGGGCCGCTCCTTCGAGATCACGCTGGAGAACGAGGGCCTCTACATGGACTATAACGACGCCTTCGACCTCCCCTCGGACGTCCGAGCCCTCGCCGACGAGACGGTCCAGGGCATCATCGACGGCACGATCGACGTCCTGCCCTAGTAGGCAAGAACATGGCCAACGCCCGCGCAGCGTCCAAGCAAGCCATCGAGCAGGTGCCGTCCCTTCGCAGACGGATCGAACACCTGCAGATGTGCAACATCATCAAACGCTTCCCGGGCGTCTTGGCTAACGACTGTGTGGACTTCGCCGTGCACTCGGGCGAAGTCCATGCCCTTTTGGGCGAGAACGGTGCCGGCAAGAGCACCTTGATGAAGGTCCTCTACGGGATGTACCGACCCGATGACGGCGAGATCCTCATCAACGGCGAGCCGGTGCACATCGCCTCCCCCACCGATGCCATCCGGCTGGGGATCGGGATGATCCACCAACACTTCATGCTCGTCCCATCACTCACCGTGGCGGAGAACGTCGCGCTGGGATTACCCTCATCGCGCGGCCCGGTGACCGATCTCGATCGGGTTGCCGAGCGCATCATCACGCTGAGTCACACGTACGGGCTCCAGATCGACCCCCGGGCGCGCGTCTGGCAGCTTTCGGTGGGACAGCAACAGCGGGTGGAGATCATCAAGGCGCTCTATCGCGGCGCAGAGCTGCTCATCCTCGACGAGCCGACGGCGGTGCTCACACCGCAAGAGGTCGCGGAGTTCTTCGTCATCCTGCGCCAGATGATCGCGGAGGGGCATTCCGTGATCTTCATCTCCCACAAGTTGCAGGAGGTGCTGGACATCAGTGACCGCGTCACGGTGCTGCGCGATGGCGCCGTGGTCGGCAGCCGGCTCAAGGGCTCGATGACGAAGGCCGAACTGGCGCGGATGATGGTGGGTCGCGATGTCACCTTCCAGCGCGAGCGAGTGCCCATCGAACGCGGTGGTGTGCGCCTGGCGATCGAGGATCTGTGGGCCCGGAGTGACCGCGGCACCGATGCACTTCAGGGCGTGACGCTCGAGGTTCACGCCGGGGAGATCCTCGGACTCGCCGGGGTCTCGGGCAATGGACAGCGCGAGCTGGCGGAGGTGATCAACGGCCTGCGCACGGCGACGAGAGGGCGCGTCGTGCTGGAGGACGTGGAGACAACCGACGCGCCACCCGACGAGCTCATCGCGCGGGGCATAGCCTATATTCCCGAGGAGCGGATGCGTGACGGCATGATCCGCGACTTCAGCGTCTCCGAGAACCTGATCCTGCGCGAGCACGACGAGGCGCCCTACGCACGGCGCGGCTTCTTCGACTTCAGGGCGATCGCGGAGCTCGCCACGCGCCGCATCGCCGACTTCAACGTCAAGACCCCCTCACAGGAGACGCTCGCCAAGAACCTCTCGGGCGGCAACATCCAGAAGGTGATCCTGGCGCGGGAGCTCTCACGCGACCCCCGGGTGATCGTCGCGGCCCAGCCCACCCGCGGGCTCGACATCGGTGCTACCATCTACGTGCACGAACGGCTCCTGGCGGAGCGCGCCCGCAGCCTCCGGGAGCCCGGGCGCGACGGCGCCGCCATCCTGCTGATCTCCGAGGACCTGGATGAGAACCTGGCCCACTCCGACCGCATCGCCGTGATCTACGAGGGGCGCATTATGGACATCGTGCCCCGCGCCGAGGCCTCTCCCGAGCGCCTCGGCCTGCTCATGGCCGGCGTCACCGGCTGACGCTGACCGCCACAGTTTCCGTTATCTGCCGGAACAAGGAGACTTCGATGAAACGCATGCTGCATGTCATGGCTCTGATTCTGGTGGTCCTTGGACTCTTTGCGGTGGCGGGGCCGACCACCCCCTCCCTCGCCGGCGGCGAGGAACGCGTGATGGTCGAGTTCGTCCCCGGGCGCGGCGCCGCGGTCCGCGCGACGCTCCACCGCGCCGGCGGCACCCTCCACCATCAGTTCGACGACCTGAACGTCATGGCGGTCACGCTGCCCACCGCGGCGCTCGACGGCATTCGGCGCAACCCCAACGTCGTGCTGGTCGCCCCGGATGAGCCACGCTACCTGATGGGCCAGACCATCCCCTGGGGCATCGATGCTGTGCAAGCGCGCGACGTCTGGGACGCAGACCGGAATGGCATCATCGACGCAGGCGCCCCCACGGGTGAGGGCATCACCGTCTGCATCATCGACTCGGGGCTCTACACTGCCCACGAGGATTTCGCGGGCGTCAACGTGCTCGGCGGCTACCCCACCGGTTGGAACACCGACGGCTGCGGGCACGGCACCCACGTGGCGGGCACGATCGCCGCGGCGAACAACGAACTGGGCGTCGTCGGCGTCAGCCCGGGCGTCTCGCTCTACATCGTCAAGGTCTTCGGCAACGATTGCGGCTGGTCCTACAGCTCCGACCTCATCGACGCCACCGACCGCTGTCAGAGTGCGGGCGCAGGCATCATCAGCATGAGCCTGGGCGGCGCCAAAGGAATCGGCCCGTGGGAGCAGCGCAAGTTCGACGCGCTCTATCGCGACGGCATCCTCTCTATCGCAGCGGCGGGCAACGACGGCAACACGGCCCTAAGCTACCCCGCCTCCTACAGCAGCGTTGTCTCCGTCGCGGCGGTCGATAGCGACTTCGTCGTGGCCGACTTCTCGCAGCAGAACAGCCAGGTCGAGCTGGCGGCACCCGGCGTCGGCGTCCTGAGCACCGTGCCCTGGATTGCGGACACCTCGCTCACCGTGGACGGCACAACCTATTCGGCGAACCACATCGACTACGCCGCGTACGGAAGTCCGAGCGGAGCGCTGGTCGATGGCGGGCGGTGCACCAGCACGGGCAGCTGGAGCGGCAGAGTGGTGCTCTGCGAGCGCGGCGACATCAGCTTCTACGACAAGGTGATGAACGTCCAGAACAGCGGTGGCGCAGCCGCCGTCATCTACAACAACGAGCCCGGCGGCTTCCTCGGCACGCTGGGTGAGGGCTACAGCTCAACGATCCCGGCCATCTCGGTGAGCCAGGAGGATGGGCAGTATCTCGTCGCCAACAAACTTGGCAAGACCGGTGACGTCGTGAGCTCGATCGACAAGCCCGCCAGCGGCTACGAAGCCTGGAACGGCACCTCGATGGCGACGCCGCACGTCTCGGGCGTCGCGGCGCTGCTCTGGAGCTCAGATCCGAACCTGACCAACGCCGACATCCGCACCGTGATGCAGCAGACGGCGCTGGACCTCGGCGCCACCGGGCGCGACAACGCCTACGGCTACGGCCTCGTGCAGGCCTACGCCGCGTGGCAGTACCTGGGTGGCGTCACGCCGCCCCCGCCCGACAACCAGCCACCCGTTGCTAGCTTCACCGTCGACTGTACCGAACTGTCCTGCATCTTCGACGCCTCAGCGTCCGACGATCCCGACGGCAACATCGTCAGCTACGATTGGGACTTTGGCGACGGCACAGGCAGCTCCGGCGTCACCCCCAGCCGCACCTACGCAGAGGCCGGTACCTACACCGTCTCCCTCACCGTCACGGACAATGAGGGCGCTACAGATAGCACATCGAAGGACGTGACCGTCAGCAGCGGCGGTGGTGGAGACGAGACGGTGATCTACGTCTTCAGCATCGAGGTGTCCGGCAAGAAGGCGGGAGTGAACCGCAGTGCCACCGCCGTCGTGACGATCGGAGAGGTGGGCACCGACGCTCTCGTCAGTGGCGCCACGGTCTACGGTACCTGGAGCGGCGAAGTCAGCGGCTCGGTCAGCGGCGTGACCGGCTCCAACGGCACCGTCTCCTTCGAGTCCGCCAAGGTGCGCAATACCGGCACCTTCACCTTCACCGTGGACAACGTTGTCAAGGATGATGCAACCTACATCGTTGAACCCAAACCCAGCGCATCGGACACCGTACCGTAACATCAGGCGCATACTCGCCTCTGATCAGCGCAGCCCGGCGGAAACCGCCGGGCTGCTTCTCTTTCCTATACGCCCGACCTATCGTGGGGCGAACCGTCGTGTTCGCCCCCAGCCTCAACGCAGAGCCGCTCGCGACGCGAGCCCTTACCGCGTCCGACGCCCCGAGACGGCGCCCTCGCAGCCGAGGGGGCTGCAAGCATGCTGTTCCCAAGGGCCTGGCTGCGGGCCTTGGGCGGTGGTCTGCCGGCGAGCCCGACGGATCGGAGAGCACACCAAGCGCCCACCGCGTCCGACGCCCCGAGATGGGGCTACAAGCTCGCTTCCGAATGCTCCCCGCCCCGAGGACGGGGCGGGCTGGTCTGACGGCGAACCCTACACACCGCAGAATCACCAAGCACCCACCGCGTCCGACGCCCCGAGACGGCGCCCTCGCAGCCGAGGCAGCTGCAAACCTGCCTTCGAGCGCACCACGCCCGACGCCCCTACGCCAGCGTCGGCATCTCGACCGCCGCGGCGCGGCGCACGTGCTGGTTCGCCTCGAACGATGCCGGATACCGCGGCGGCAGGAACGAGACCTCGTTCAGCCTCGCCAACGCCTCGCCCTCCAGCCGCCATCCGGTGGCGCCGAGGTTATCCCGCAGTTGGTCTACCGTGCGCACCCCGGCAATCGGCGCCGTGATGCCGGGCTGCTCCAGCACCCAGCGCAGCGCGACCTGCGCCGGGCTCTTCCCCAGCTCCGCGGCGACCTCGAGCAGCGCCGTCAGCGTCTCGTCGGCGTTCTCGGCAAAGAAGCGTCCGAACCAGGCCCAACCGCGATCCGCGCGGCTGCCGGTGGCCTTGCGCTCGCCCGGCTTGAACTTCCCCGTCAGGAAGCCGCTCGCCAACGGTGCCCACGGCACGATGCCCAGACCCCTATGGCGGCAGAGCGGCACCAGTTCTTGCTCGATGTCGCGCACCACCAGGCTGTACTGCGGCTGGTAGGCGACGAACCGCTCCCAGCCGTTGAGCTCGCTCAGCCACAGCGCCTCGCTCAGGCGCCACGCTTCGTAGTTGCTGCACGCTACGTAACGGACCTTGCCCTGGCGCACCAGATCATCCATCGCCCGCAGCATCTCCTCGAGCGGCGTCTGGATGTCGACGTGATGGATGTAGTAGAGGTCCACGTAGTCCATCTGCAGCCGGCGGAGGCTGTCCTCGATCGCGTTCATGATGTGCACACGCGACATCCCCGAGTCGTTCGGCCCGGGACCCATCGGGTTGAAGACCTTCGTCGCCACGACCGTATCACGCCGCCGCCCCTTGAGTGCCTTGCCCAGGATCCTCTCCGAGGCGCCCTGCCCATAGCCGTCCGCCGTATCGAAGAAGGTCACCCCACCGTCGAGCGCCAGGTCGACGATCTCGATCGACGTCGCCTCATCCGCTTGTGACCCGAAGGTCATCGTGCCCAAACAGATCTCCGACACCTTCAGCCCACACGTTCCCAGATTCCGATATTCCATACCATCCTCCCATCTGAACTCACGTTGCCTGCCCCGAGTATAACCTCCGCGCCGAGGGTGCGCCAATCCTTCGTCGTGCAGCACCGCACCCGCCCAAGGCCCACAGTCGGCCGGATCCCGCCCAAAGCCTCCAGAAAGGCTTTGGGCGGTGGTCCAGCGAGCACCCCCAACAGCACAGCCCCCGATGCCTTCCCCACCGGGTCACCGCCCAAGGCCCGCGCCCCGAAGCTAGCCGAGCTTGGCCCTTGGGCGGGACGGCGTACACCCAGTGTCAACGGACCTGGAAAGCCGGATTGCTCTACGGGGCGGTCACGGCATAATGGGAAGGAACCTATCGTGGGCCGACCGGCCATCAGGAGGAGCTATGATACCGAATCCATCCCGCGTGACCCACGTCGCCGTCGTCCAGGCGGCGCCTGCACTTTTCGATCGGGAGCTCACGCTTGCCAAGGTCGCTGCGCTGACCACCGAGGCCGCAGCACGCGGCGCGCAGCTCGTCCTCTTCCCCGAGGCCTTCATCCCGGCCTACCCGCGCGGGCTGAGCTTCGGCTGCGTGGTGGGCGCCCGCCGCCCTGAGGGACGGCAGACCTGGCAGGTGCTCTGGGAGAACGCCGTTGAGGTGCCCGGCACGGCGATCGACGCCCTGGCAGCCACAGCGGCGCGCCATGGGGTGCATCTCGCCATCGGCGTCGTCGAACGCGACGCGACCTTCAGCCGGGGCACCCTCTACTGCACGCTGTTGCTCTTCGGCCCCGACGGCACGCTCCTGGCCAAACACCGCAAGCTCAAGCCGACCGGGTCGGAGCGCCTCATCTGGGGCGAGGGCGACGGCAGCGATCTCACCGTCACCCCGACGCCGCTCGGGCGCATCGGAGGCCTGATCTGCTGGGAGAACTACATGCCGCTGGCCCGTATGGCGCTCTATGCCCAGGGCGTCGAGCTCTACTTGGCGCCCACCGCCGACGCCCGCGAGACCTGGCTGGCGACCCTGCGCCACATCGCCTGCGAGGGCCGCTGTTTCGTCCTGAGCTGCAACCAGTATGTGACGAAGTCGATGGTGCCGGAGGAGTTGCCGGGCGTGGAGGAACTCGCCGATCAGCCCGAGGTGCTCTGTCGCGGCGGCAGCGCCATCATCTCGCCGCTGGGCGACGTGATCGCCGGCCCGCTTTACGACGAGGAGGGGATACTCGTCGCCGATCTCGACCTTGACGAGATCGTGCGCGCCAAGTTCGACTTCGATGCTGTCGGGCACTACGCCCGCCCCGACGTGCTCCAACTCCTCCATCGCGCGAGGCCCCGTCCGCCCGTGATCGCCCCGCACGCCGAAGGAGAGGAAGTGTGACCAGCGTCGTCGTGATCGCGGGAGGCTTCGTCCTCTGGGCCGTCGCCCACAGCCTGCTGGCAAGCCTGAGGGTGAAGGCGCTCGCCCAGCGCGTGTTGGGGCCGGACGTTATGCGCTGGTACCGCCTCTGCTTCGTCGTCGTCGCCGTGATCACACTGTTGCCGGTCGCGGCTGCGACGGCGCTCCTGCCCGACCGCCGGCTCTACACCGTGCCCTCACCATGGCGCTGGGCGATGATGGTCAGACAGGCAGGGCTCATGCACTTCATCGGGCTGGCGCAACTGACGGCACCGGACCCGGCCCGCACCGGCGTGCTCCAGGTGCGCGGCTTCTACCGCTTCGTGCGCCACCCGCTCTACCTCTTCAGCAGCCTCCCGATCTGGCTGACGCCCGTCATGACGCAGAACCTCGCCACCCTCTTCGCCTGCATGACGCTCTACTTCATCGTCGGCTCGTACCACGAGGAGGCCCTGCTCCTGACGGAGTTCGGGGACCCCTATGCGGCCTACCGGGCACAGGTGCCGCGCTTCGTCCCGTGGCCCGGTCGGCAGGTCAAGGCAACGCGGTAGCCACCGACACGCGACACGCCGCGGGAGTACTCCCGCGGCGTGTCGCTCTGCGAAGGGGTGCGGACGTGCGTCCTAGACCAGGTCGCAGGCCTCCTCAGGCATCCAGTGAGCGTCCATACCGTCCCACTTCACGTTGCAGCCGATCGGGTTGGTCAACGGGGTACTGACCGGCTTGCCCGCCACGTGCTCCTCGAGCGCGTTGGCAAGGTCATTCACCGTCATCTTGCTGACCTCACGCGGGTTGTCGACCCCGCGGCCCGTGTAGACGAGCGTGCGGTCGCGGTCGAAGACGTAGAAGTGCGGCGTGCGCAGCGCACCGTAGGCGCGCGCCACATCCTGCGGCTCATCGCGCAGATAGACCCACGGGAAGTCGTTCTTCTCCATCTCCTCGACCATGTGCTCGAAGTCATCGTTGGGATGGGTGGCCTTGCTGTTAGCGTTGATGCCGACGAAGGTGACGCCGTGCGGCGCGAAGCGCTCCGCCGTCTCGCGCGTGACCTCGTTCGAGCCCAACACGAACGGACAGTGGTTGCAGGTGAAGAAGACGACGAGGGTCTCCGCATCGTCGAAATCGGATAGGCTGTAGGTCTTGCCGTCGGTCGCGGGAAGCTCAAAGTCGGGGGCACGGTCGCCAATCTGCAGTGTAAAAGCCACGTGATTCTCCTTGTTGACTAAGGGATTCGTACCCGGACTGTACCTCAATACCCGGGAACGACAAGATGGAGCGGCAGCGCCTCCCACAACAGGAGTTGCCTCAGCGACCAAAGTCATCTATAACACTGAGCAGCTTCCGGCAACCGATGACAAGGAGCCCTTTCTTGATTGACGAAGATCCCCCGGCACAACCCGATCCGGTGGCACGCGCCATCGCGCACTTCAGACTCAGCGTGAGCGACGCGGTAGCGCCGGCGGAGTCCTACAGCTCCACCGTGCGCCTGCTGACGCTGAAGAGCGGAGAGCGCGTGGTCCTCAAGATCCCCTACACGCCGGTCAAATTCATGCGAGAGGTGACGGCGCTGCAGCACCTGACCGATCTCCCTGTGCCGCGCATCATCGACGCCCGGGCACCCGCAGGGGACAGCACCGGGGCCTTATTGATCTCGTATCTGCCGGGAGATCCTATGCAGGGCCCTGCCCCACTCGATCTGGAGCGAGCTTTGGGACGGCTGCTTGCCGGCCTCCATCTGCACCGACTCCCCGCCTTCGGTGAGGTGCACGAGTCTCTCGTGGCGGGGGGACTGGGATGGTGGGTGACGATGGGCAAGCGCTTCGACCTCTGGGTCAAAACGTGTCAGGGAGTTGTGGCCGACGACCTGCTCGTACGCATGCGCCAGGCCCATGACGAGCTCAGCGCTGACCTGCCTGAAGCCGACGGTCCGTGCTGGGTCCACGCTGACTTCCGTCCCGGTAACGTGCTGGTCGCCGAGGGGCGCATCACGGGCCTCATCGACTTCGAGTCGGCCCGCGGGGGGTCAGCC
>JAXGUU010000144.1:0-9645 GCA_040774145.1 Anaerolineae bacterium | reverse complement strand
TTGACCAGCCGCAGTACCTGCGGGAAAAGCTGATGGCGCGACTGCCCTCGCAGCTTAGGGCTGCCGGCGACGGACGGCTCCTGAGCGCGGTCTGTGGTCAGCACGTCGACGATCTGCCGCGCGATCTCGAACTCGATCGTCTGCAGGTGCGTGCTCTCATAGTAAGCCTGGCGGTCCTGCATCTCGAAACCGCCCGGTCCTGCAAGCGAGGGACTGCCCGGCTCGTACACGACCCGCGGCTTCACAAAGACCGCCGTCGGTTCTCGCTCCGGCGCGATGTGCAAGGGCTCCACCGCCTCGATGTCGGCAGTGATGACGTTGCGGTGCAGGGCGAAGGCGTACCCCTCGACCACCGGGAACTCGATCTCGTAAGCCGCACGCTCCGGCAACGCGCGGACGTGGTTCTTGGGCCGGTCCTCGGGCGCCTTGGCCCCCGTCGTCCGGCCCTTGAAGGGGATCAGGCTAAAGGGCACGCCGTAGATGTCGACGTATTCCTCGGCCAACAGGCCCGTGTCGGGGTCGGGCGTGTAGTCCATCCGCCGCAGCCCGCGGCCCACCACCTGCTCGCAGAGCAGCTGGCTGCCGAAGGCGCGCACGCCCAGGATGTGGGTGACGTTGTGGGCGTCCCAACCCTCGTTCAGCATCGCCACGGCGACGACACAGCGGACGTGCTCGCCGGGCCCTCCCTCCTGCCCCACGGTCGCCACGATCTTGCGTAGTTGTTCCGCAGCCTCCTGACGGCTTACCGTAGGGTCGTCGCTCTCCGCCGCATCGAGCAGCTTGGTGTCGATGCGCACGGTGGGTCGGAAGCCCTCGCTGTTGGAGAAGTAGTCGGGGAAGATGCCGCCCCTGCCGTAGACGGTCTGCTTGACGGTGCGCGTCTTGCCCGGGGAGGTCTCCTCCTCGACCTCGATCTCCTGCTCGCCGGAGAGCCTTCGGAAGAAGACCTCTGAGAGGTCCGTGTTATCGCAGACGACGATGAGCACGGGTGGAGTCTTGTCCTTCTCGTCCGTTGCCTGCTGAATGTACTCAAAGCGCTCAACCCACTGTCCCGCCAGCGTCTGTAACGCGGCCTCGGCCTCGCGATAGACAGCCTCGGGCTTGGGACGGCGGGCTCGCCCGGGCAGCCAATCCCCCGGCTGTAGGTTGTGCTCGGCGATGTGCTGCCAGAGGCGGAAATACTTGGGGTCGGGCCGGCCCGTGTTGTCGCTCACGGGCAGCCGCGGGATCTTCACCAGGCCGCTCTCAATTGCATCGACCAGGCCGAAGTCGCTGACCAGCCAGGGAAAGGGCGAGCCCTCGACGTAGCCGCTGCCCTGGATGTAGAAGGGGGTTGCCGACAGGTCGACGCAGCAGCGGATGCCGACGGCTTGGTGGAGCTTGTCGAGTCCCGTGACCCAGACCGTCGCCGCCTCCAGCTCAGACTCCTGGGCACCCTCGCTCTCCTGCCACGGGCGCCAAGCGTGGTGCGCCTCGTCGTTGAAGACGATGAGCGGCGCGGTGTCGTGTAGATCACCCAGCACCCGACGCGCGAAGGCCTCCGGCCCCTCCGGTCCCTTGTTGACGACGGTGTAGGACTGCCCTCCCTCGGCGTGCTCCGACTCGGGGAGGAAGAGGTGCCAGTTGGTGATCAGCACCTTGCCCTTGGCCAGCAAGGGGCGCATGCGGGCCGGCACGAGGTCGAACTCCTCATAGTAGTTGCCCGTCATCTCCGGTCGGAGTACCTGCAGGCGCTCCTTGATCGTCAGGTTGGGGCAGACGATGAGCGCGGCCTGGGGAAAGCGTGCGTCGCTGGGGACCTTGCCGCGGTTGCAGAAGGCCCAGGCGATCAGCATCGCCATCACCACCGTCTTGCCGCTGCCCGTGGCCATCTTGAGCCCCAGCCGTGTGAGCGGGTCGAGGCCCCCATCGGCGGGCTGATCCTGTAGCTGCGCCAGATGCTCATCGGTGAACGCGGGGTTGAAGCGCAGGTACCGGCCCCCGAGCCGGATCTCGTTGAGGAAGATGACCGTCTCGGCGGCCTCGAGCTGGCAGAAGAAGAGCCTCAGGGGCCGGTCTTCGCGCCACCAATAGGCCAGCAGCTCCTTCGTGATCTCGGTGGCGCCCTCGTAGCCGCCCTCGCGCCAGCGCTTGACGTCGCGCCGCAGCGCGTTGACCAGCGGCAGTGACTCGCTCTCCTCCTCTGCCAGGAAACCGAGCCGCAGTTGTTCGTCCATCACGCGCTGGGTGCGGAACCAATAGAAGGCCTGGCGCCGCCCGGGCACCCTCTCGGCCTGACCCGTGGCCGTGTCATAGACCCAGTGCGCCGTCGGCTCGGCGTAAGGGCTGCAGAGGATCGGTCGCTCGACCGGCTGGATGGGCAGGGGTGTGGTGTTTGTGGGTTCACTCATCTCGCACTTAGCCCCTTGTCATACACTCCAGGGAGCCTCGGCCCTTAGGCCTCGTGCTCGCCTGCTGCCACCCGTTGCAGGGTGAGCTGATTCAGCGTGGGCAACACCGGGACATCGACGCGCATGCGACGCGTGAAGCTATGCACGACCTCTCGCACGTAGGGCCACAGGAGGCTCACCGAGGATGTGTCTTCAAACTCCTGCCACACGGATGAATCGATCTCGACAAGATCGACCAGAGCATCAAAGAGCCCCTCAATGGTGACGCTTAGGCGGAAATCCGGGGCCTCGGGATCCGGCCCCTCAATCTCCGTGGTGAGAAACACCGAGGCCCGCCGTGTTTCATCGTGACGCTGAATCCCGACGTGAACGGTGAGCCGGGGCGCCGGCACCTGCTCCTCAGCCGGTCCGCCGACGTCGGATTCCTGATCGGGCTCTGCATCAATGCGCTCGATGTCGGCCTCGTAGAGCCGAACATCGAGCAGCTGGAGTGGATACAGCAGGTTCTCGTCCATCGCTCGCTCCTAAGCCGCCTCGTAGCGATCACCCGCGTGGTCGCTCCTTGTAGCGGAGATCGCACCGCTCCATGACACCGCGGGCGGGCGTCGACCGAGGCGACCGGGCCACGCGGCGGCCGATGCGGTCCCGGATACCCTGCGGGCCCAAAGCGCTTCCGGTTGCACAACGCCAACCAATCGATCCGTAACCAGCCGATCTGAGATGGTCACCGTTTCCGCGCCGAGGTGAATCGTCAGCTCGGTATCCAGAGCTCGAGCCACTTTCTGCAGGAAGCTCAACGTGGGGTTCCCCATACCGTTCTCGAGCCTTGAGATGTTGGCCTGCCGTGTGCCGGCGCGTCTGGCCAACTCCGCCTGGGACCAGCCTCTCTCCAGACGCAGCCGCACCACATCAGCGGCCAGATCCAGGATAGGGCGTAGCTCTTCCTCGGCCTCAACGTAGTCACGATCCTCTCGGAGTCTCTCCAGGACGTCCTTGTGCTTCATCGTTGCTCCTTCGTGTGCCTTTGTTCGTAGTCCTGCCGGTACTCGATCGCTCGCTCGATCGCGGCGTCCGGTACCCTGCGAGACGTCTTCCGAATGCCGTCCAGGAGCACCGCGGTATCACGATAGAAGATGAAGTAAAGAATGCGGTACTGACCATGGTTCGTTCGGGTACGGAGCTCACGGATGCCATCGCGCAAGGTGCCCGCGTGGGGCCGATCCAGTCTGTGGCCATGTTCAGCCAATAACTCGATCTTGGCCACGACCCGCACCCGATCTCCTGCCGGCAGACGCCTCAAGAACTCCTCGACGGGGCGCGTACCGTTGGCCCTGGTGTAGTATCGGATCTCCATACGCTCATCCCGCCGTGGCGTTTCGCTCCCGCGCGATGTTTATAGCGCATACGCTATAATAGTCTAGCACAGTTGGCCTCTCACGTCAATACCCCACCCCGCCCAACCGCAACACCCGCATGACCTCGTTGCCCCGCGGATCGATGACCTTGACCGCCACCCGCCGGTGTGGCCCGGGTTCGAAGGGCAGCGAGCGCGTCCCGCTGAAGGCGGCGAAGCGTTCCGGATCCACCGTGCTCTTCAGCGCGCGGGCGAGCTTCGCCCAGGCGCTGCTGTCGGGGAAGAAGGCCTGCGTGATACAGAAGGTCTGCCCATTGTAGTCGCTATCGAGGAACCAGGCGGCGACCTTGCCGGCGCGCGTCTCGCGCAGCGTGTTGGTGAGCGGATCGTAGACGTCGACGCCCTCCATCTCGACCACATACTCGCCCTCGTCCGTGGTCTCCAGCCGCACCCGGGGCAGGCCGAAGACGGTGAAGAGCTGGCTGCCGGGCGTGTCCTTGAGCAGGTCGCCCATCTGCACGTCGGGCCGGATGTGGGCCAGGTGGCAGCGCACGCGCGGGTTGGGATCGTCCTGAATCACGCCCTGGGCGGCGCCGTCAATGGTGAAGCCCGCGAAGACCAGGTCATCATAGCCGGCGCGGCTGGCAGCCCAGAGGCAGTCCTCGACCTGTTTCGCCGTGATGGGACCGTACTGCGGGCCGAAGGAGACCGCCACGCGACGGCGCTCCCCGCCCATCTCCCAGGTCCCCTCGGCGTGCAGGATGCTGTTGGCAATCGGCTCCAGCTTCGTGAAGGCCACGGTCTTGTTGTCGGGAAAACGCACGCCGTCCTTGTGCAGCAGGCGGACCATCGTCTCGAGGTAAGCCTCGGCGTTGGCGGGCTCGTCCGCTGCAAAGGTCGCCAGCTCGTCGGGCGCGCCGCCGATCGGCGATTCGAGGTCAAGCGTCTCCTCGGCGGGCTGGACGCCCTCGACCGTGAAGGGGCCGCTGACGCGCAGTACGTTGCGCACGACCTTGGGCTGGTCCACCAGCACCTCGGAGGGGGCGCTGGCGGCGATGGTGGCGTTGACCTCGTCCATCTTGCTGCGCCAGGCTGCGCGGTAGTCCTCCAAGGCCCGCTTGAGCGCCTCGGGCCAGTCAGGGTCAGTGTCAAAAGGAACCTCCCAGTGCTGCCAGCCCCTGTCGGGCTGTGGGAGCCGCCACCGACGGCGGTCTGCGTCGGTGACCGCGCGCTTGCCTTCCGTGCGCACTTTGGCCTGGAGTTTGGCGCGGAGGTTGGAGCGTGTCTCGCGGGTAACGGGCTGTAAAGCGGCATTTAGGTTGTTCAGTCTACCATCTAGGATGGGTTCCCACTTGGCGGCGACTTGATCTAGTGCGGTATTGTTCGCTATACCCCCAAGCATTATGTGTGGTGCGGTTCTGTAGCTCAAACCACCAGCTATGCCTTCAACAGGGTCGTCCAGTTCATAGTAGTCGTACTGCGCGGTGATCAGTCGCTGACGCGCCAGTGCCAGCGCCACTCGCGAGGTGTCGATTGTGATCCAACGCCTTCCCCACTGTTCCGCCACGTAAGCCGTAGTGCCGCTGCCACAGGTCGGGTCTAGCACGAGATCGCCAGGGTCCGTAGTCATCAAGAGACAGCGTTCAATTATCTTCGTGTTTGTCTGAACAACATACATCTTCGCTTCTGTGAACTGCCCGGTGAGCGTGTCGGTCCAGATATTGTTCCGTAGCTTCACAGAGAAGTCATCAGCGAAACGGACATACTGCACACTGTTTCGCGCGACGTGGATTCTGCCCGAGAAGGCAAGCCGGTTCATTCCTTCGGGGTAGTTCGCCTTCCAGTGTGAGTTCACTCCGGGTGAGTAAGCTTTGCCCTGATATGCAAACCTCTGGTCTTGAGAAGACCCGCCTTGTGAAAGAATATTGTCAGGTTTGTAGAGTCTAGCACCATCTGGGAAATCCTGCCCGCCTCGTATCTCCTCGACTGTTAGTCCTCTACTCATACCGTCGGGCGTCATTATCCAGCGGTAGCCACCTTCTCCCGGAACACGGTCTTGCTCCTCGTAGAGCGGGTGAAACTTGATCCCCGCTTCCCGCCTTTTCCCATACCAGAGGATGTAGTCGCCACCGCGAGAGAGATCGGCGCTCTGGAACCCGCTAGTCGTTGCATAGGTGATGATTGAGACGAAATTCTCGGGTCCGAATACCTCGTCCAGTAACATCCGCACCCGGTGCAGATTCTCATCCGAAATCTGCACGAAAATGCTGCCGCTGTCATTCAGCAGCTCCTTCGCCACAATGAACCGGTCCCGCAAATACGCTAGATACGAGTGCACGCCCAGCGTCCAGGTGTCACGATACGCCTTCACCTGCTCCGGCTCGCGGGTGAGATCTGCGTCGCGGTCCTTGACATCGCGCTTACCCACAAACGGCTGGAAGTTGCTGCTGAACTTGATCCCATACGGCGGATCCATGTAGATCATCTGGACCTTGCCCGCCAGGTCCTCGCGCCGCGCCAGCGAATGCATCACCGTGAGGCTGTCGCCGAGGATCAGGCGGTTGGCCCAGTCCATATCGTGCTGGTAGAACTGCACCGCCTCGCGGTAGTCCAGCTCGGGATCGGCGAAGAGCGACGGCTGCAGGGGCTTGCGCTCGGCGAGCTTGATGATCGCCTGGGCCGAGACTCGCTCGTGGATGTGGAGCGCGGTGGGGTCCACGTCGAACCAGCGCTGCTCGCGCTTGCCGGACCACTCGAGCCACGGCTGGTGGTTGCGCAGCGCCTCCGTCAGCATCGCCGCCTCCTCCTCCGTGAGCGGGCGCTGCGTGGCCTCCTCGATCAGCGGGGGCAGGGCGTCGGCGCCGCCGGTGTCGTCGAAGCGCAGCACGGGCGGCAGGTGTGGATCGTAGCTATAGCGGGTCTGAGGCAGTTCCTGGACCTTGCCCTGGCCCGCCATCCCCGCCGGCGGGATGTTCTTGCGCTTCTCCCCGTGCGTGTAGGTCCGGACCGGGTCGTTTACAGCCGGGGAAGCGAGGAAGGCTAGGATGGCCTCCGCCGTCGCCGCCCCGATGCCGGGAACCTCGGTCAGTTGGTCAAGGGTGATGCCGTCTAGGTCGTTGAGGGTGCGATAGCCGCTCTGGCGCAGCGCGCCGATCGTGGCAGTGCCGACACCGGAGACTTGTCTCAAGATCGCTACGTCTATGGGTGGCATAGGCTGTCCTCTGGCTAACCTTGGGGTGAACCGCGTTCCGTCACCTCATCCGTCGACCTACGCCGGCGGATGGGTTGATCAGGCCTTCGCTTCCTGACACTTGTCCGTCCGCGTCGTGCCGGGTCCTCCAAGCCTACTCTGCGTGTAAGTTATGTTGTTAGTATAAATCGGCTGCTACATAATGCAAAAGATGATCACTCGTTGAGGTACTGTGGCTGCGTTCTTTGTCAGGCATTTGGAAGGCCGTTCCGACTGTCGGTAGGCTGAGCCTCGTCTGGTAGGACGCCTTGCGACACAGTTCCACGACTGGGGCCACGCTTCTGATCGACCGATAGCAGGGACTCGATAGCGACTTTGACACCCACCAGGGGGGGGGGCGATTACACCTTATTGACAAAGAGGGCAAGCCGCTGGAGTTCAGGTCAGTGGCTGGCGCTCAAGTTCCGGCTGCGATGTCGAGAGGTCCCTGCGACGCTACGGCTCCCGGCCCCCATCCGACGCCGTCGTCTCAAGTCGCAATCGGACCGTCGTGCCCTCGCCGGGGGCCGATATGATATCCAGGTTTCCCCCAAAAAGACGAGCGCGCTCCATCATGCCGGCGATGCCGAGGTGACCTTCGCGCAGGAGGGTCTCCGTTGAGGGTAATGTGACCCCGGGGCCGTCGTCCTCGATGAGCGTGAGCGCCCCCCAGTCCTCGTAGATCAGCGCCACGTGAACTTGGGTGGCGCCGCCGGGCACGGCGTGATGTCGCACGTTGTTGAGGGCCTCTTGCACGGTGCGGAAAATGGTGAGCTCCAGCTCTGCGGGGAGCGGACGCACGTTCCCAACGATCTCACAGGTCGCGCGCACGGTGTGGAGCTGGGCCTCAAGATCGCGGCTCAACCCCTGGACGGCTGCCGGCAGCCCCAAATCCTCCAACATGAACGGGCGGAGATTGTAGCTCATCCGGCGCACATCGGCGAGGGTCGTGCCCGCCAGGTCACGGATCTGGGCCAGTTGTGCCTCGGCATCGGCGAGCGCGCGGTCGGCTGCCGCGTGATGCCCCGGATCTCCCATCCGGCTTAAGGCGTCCGCGGGTGGGGCCACGGTCTGGCGGCACCTGCCGACGGCGCGTGCCAAGAGCTCCAGACGTTGGCCCAGCGCCACCAGGGATTGGACGGTATCGTCGTGTAGGTCCCGCGAGATTCGCCGTCGCTCGTCCTCTTGGCCCTGAAGCACGCGGCGGGCATAGTCGCGCAGCGCGGTCTGCTGCGCGTTAAGCTCGCTGACCATCCGGTTCAGCGCGTTCACGAGCGTGCGAATGTCAGGCGGCCCCACGTTCTCGAAGGGGTGGAAGGCGCCGCCGCTCGCGACGTTGCGCGCCTCATCCACGACGGTGCGGAGCGGAGAGAGCGCTCGATGGACGCTGAGGGTCAGAAACCCGGCGGCGATGAGCAGGCCGGCAGCCCAGATGCCGACCATCGTCCACAGCCAGAGTCGTGTGGGCGCGACCACGGCGGACCACGGCTCCTCCAGCACCACGCCCCAGGCGATCCCCGGGACCGGTGCATAGGCGACGGCAACCGGAGCGTTCTCCCCATCGGTCAGCAACCGGCTGTCGGGCACGCCCCCGAGGATCATCTGCCAACGGAAGGGCGACTCCGCCTGCAGCGACCGGCCAATCCTTGCCGGATCCGGGTGATAGATCACCCTGCTTGTCGCGTCAATCAGAGTGGCGGTCCCACCCTGGGGTGTGCGCAGGAGGTTGAGATTCCTCGCCCAGGAGTTGCGTTCCAGATCGAACTCGCCGACCAGCGCACCGACCGTTCTGCCACGCTGACGAACCGGCGCCGCGATCATAACGGCATCATTGCCGCCGAATCCCTTCCCGAATCCCGACACGTAGACTGAAGCTTGGGTCTCGATGACCTCTTGGAGGTAATCGCGATCCGCATAGTTCGCTCCGATGTAGACCTCGGCGCCCGGGCCGGCGGCGAGCAGGGTGCCGTCGAGGGCGACGTAGCCTACGCCGCCGGTGAAGATCTCCAGGCGTGCGGCACGTCGAGCGAGCAATCGTTGTACGGCTTCAGCATCCTCTGAGGGTGACAGCCCCACCACCTCGCCGACGCCATCGGCCGTGCTCTGCAGCAACCTGAGATGTCCCTGCATCTCGCCGGAGACCCCCACTGCGGCGACCTGCGCGAGCGCCGACTCGCGCTGCAGCACTAACTCTCGGATAATGCGCGGCAGGACGACCGCGGCGCCGGTCACCCCCAGGCTCACGAAGAGCAGCAACGGCGCGAACGTCGCCAGGAGGATGCGCGCCCGTGTGCTCATGCGGCTCCCGAGACGACCGGGTCTCACACTCATCGAGGATCCAGCGTGATCCATCCCTCACGCAGCGCGAACGTCACGGCTTCGGTACGACTGCCTACGTTGAGCTTGCCGAAGATATTGCGAAGATGGACTTGGACGGTAGCGGGGCTGATGAACAAGGCTTCGGCTACCTCCTTATTGGTCTGTCCCTTGGCCACCTGCTGGAGGATCTCGCTCCCCCGTTCCGTCAGGGCCTCAACCATCCCGCCGGCTTGATAGGCAGGTTGTGCCGGGGCCCTCAGGTGGCGCACGACCTTGCCGGCTATCTGGGGATCCAGAACCATCTCGCCGCGGGCGACCGCGCGCACGGCACGGACCAGATCATCGCCGCTGGT
>JAXGUU010000143.1:0-9676 GCA_040774145.1 Anaerolineae bacterium | reverse complement strand
AGCCCCCCCCTTTTGTGTTTTCCCCCCGCGCGCCGACGCGCGGGGGGAAAACAGAGGCGGCGCGGACGTGGGGCTTGTGGTGAACCCGCTGCCGGTTGTGTGGCACAGTGCCGTGAGGGAGATTGCTGATGAGCAGTGAGATGGGGTTCAGAGTGATGATCCTGCTGGGCGGACTGGGTGTAGGAGCGATTCGGGGCTACTACCAATCGAAGGTGCTCTCGGAGCGAGAGCGGACCCAGGAGACGGGGCGCCGCTGGCGCCTTGTGCCCATCGCCCTCGCGGCGCTCGTGAACATTGTCTTCGGTGTTGCCTTCATCGTGGCGCCGAGAGCCTGGGCGTGGTCCTACGTCCGTTACCCACTGTGGATGAGGGCTCTGGGGACGGTGGTCCTTGGGGCAGGCGTGGCCCTGCTTTGGTGGTCACACGCCCATCTCGGGAAGAGCTTTCACTCCCTTGTCGTGCGAAAAGAGGAACAGGTGCTGGTGGAGAGCGGTCCGTACCGGTGGGTGCGTCATCCCATCTACACGGCGTACCTGTTCAGCTACATCGGAACCGGGCTCGTGGCCTCCAGTTGGGTGCTCACGTTCGTGTCGGGAGCGTTGTTCGCCCTCGGAGCGGCCTTGCGCATCCCGGAGGAAGAGGCGGCGATGGTGGCGCAGTTCGGCGATGCCTACCGGGCGTTGATGGCGCGGACGGGTCGGCTTCTTCCGCGACTGGGCGGAGGGGGCCGCACCAGGGCCTGAAGGCAATGCGCGGGCTGGTGGACCGAATATGGGTGGTCGTTCCCTCGGCGCTGGTTGGTTTGCCCTTCACCGCGTTGGATGTTGAGGGCCGTCTTTGAGCGGGACTTGGTCTGCCCTACGTTCCCCGGGCGCAAGGATGGAAACGTTTGACGGACGCTGGGCCCTTCGTAGAATGCTCTCATGAGCTAGCGATCGGCGCATACACGGAGGGCTGTTCCTATGCAGACACTGCTCGGAAAGCACAGGCACCATCTTCCAGCACCCGAGGTGCTGGAAATCCTGGAGAGCAACCTCGAGAAGGGGCTGGACATCTTCGAGGTCCAGCACCGTCAGGGTCGCTTCGGCCCCAACGTGTTGACGCCCCGGCGCGGCTAGAGTCCCCTGGCGCGACTGCTCGCACAGTTCGCCAACCCGCTGATCCTGATCCTGCTGGCGTCGAGTGTGATCACGGCTGTGGTCAAGGGACCCGTGGACGCCATCATCATCCTCGTCGTCCTCCTTAACGCGGCCATCGGCTATGTCCAGGAGTCCAAAGCCGAGAAGGCGATTGAGGCCCTGGCGCAGGCGATGAGCGCCGAGGCTACCGTGATCCGGGCCGGTGAGTGAGTGCGTCTGCCAGCGAAGGCGTTGGTGCCCGGTGACATTGTCTTCCTGCAGGCGGGTGACAAGGTGTCGGCAGACCTGCGCCTGTTGCGGTCGCGTGATCTGCAGGTGGCCGAGGCTGCACTGACCGGGGAGTCGGCGCCGATTCGCAAGGATGCCGCAGTGGACCTGCCGGTCGACGTGGTCCTGGCCGAGCGAAGCACCATGGCCTATGCCTCGACGCTGGTGACCTATGGGCAGGCGACCGGCATTGTCACTGCGACCGGCGACGCCACCGAGGTGGGGCGCATCTCGCAGCTGATCTCCGAGGCGCAGGAACTGCAGACGCCGTTGACCCGCAGGATTGCAGAGTTCAGCCGGCTCGTGATGTATGCGGTGCTGGGGCTGGCTGCGGTCACGTTCGTCGTCGGATTACTGCGAGGCCAGTCTGCCGCGGATACCTTCGGCGCCGCCATTGCGCTGACCGTGGCCATGATTCCGGAAGGACTTCCTGCCGCGCTGACGGTGACGCTGGCGATTGGCGTCTACCGGATGGCTCAGCGGCGCGCCATCATCCGGAAGCTGCCGGCTGTCGAAACGTTGGGCAGCGTCACCGTGATCTGCTCTGACAAGACCGGTACGCTGACGCAGAACCAGATGACAACGCAGCGCATCGTGGCAGGCGGGCGCGCCTACACGGTCAGCGGCGGCTATGACCCGGCGGGGGAGGTCCTGGATGCCGAGGGTGTCCGGGCGATCGCTGTCAGTGGCGGTGCCCTTTGGGAATGCCTGGTGGCGGGGGCCCTGTGCAACGACAGCGACGTGATCCTGCAGGATGGGCAGTGGAAGGCCCAGGGCGATCCCACCGAGGTGGCCATGCTTGTGGCAGCGCGCAAGGCCGGCCTGGAGCTGGCGGCCCTGCAGACGCAGCTGCCGCGTCTGGACGCCATCCCGTTTGACTCACAGCACCAGTATATGGCAACGCTGCACGCGGTGCCTGGCGTCGGACCGGACGCCGAGCGGTGCGTCTACGTCAAGGGCGGGGTTAAGGTCACGCTCGAGCGCTGCGCGACAACGATCGATGCCGATGGCCACGCGGTTGCGCTCGACATCGAAGCGATTCGCGGTGAGGCCGACCGGATGGCTGCGCTTGGGCTACGAGTCCTGGCCTTTGCGCGTGGTACGCTGCCGCCTGCGACGACGTCGGTTGGGCACGCGGACGTCGCGTCGGGCCTGACCTTCCTTGGCCTGCAGGCGATCATCGACCCACCGCGTGAGGAGGTCATCCCGGCGATCCGGGCCTGCCAGGAGGCCGGTATCCGCGTCAAGATGATCACGGGAGACCACGCCCTGACCGCGGCTGCGATCGCAACGGCCATTGGGCTAGCGCAGCCCTGTGGCGACGGCTCCCCGTCGGAGGGCTGCGTGCTGACCGGTCGCGACCTCGCGGGCTTCAGCGACGCGGCGCTCGCATCGGTCGTGGATGATGTGGCGGTCTATGCCCGTGTCTCTCCCGAGCAGAAGCTGCGCCTCGTCGAGGCCTTGCAGCTGCGAGGCCACGTGGTGGCGATGACGGGTGATGGCGTGAACGATGGGCCGGCGCTCAAGCAAGCCAACATCGGCACCGCGATGGGCATCACGGGTACCGAGGTGACCAAAGAGGCTGCCGACGTGGCCTTGACCGATGACAACTTCGCGACGATCGAGGCTGCCGTCGAGGAGGGGAGGGGGGTCTTCGACAACCTGACCAAGATCATCATCTGGGTTCTGCCCACCAACGTGGGCCAGGGCCTGATCCTGCTGCTGGCTGTTGTCCTGGGCATCGCGCTGCCCATCCTTCCCGCGCACGTCCTGTGGGTCAACACGGTCGCCGCTGGCATTCTCGGGTTGGTGCTCGCCCTGGAAGCCAAGGAGCCGGGCATCATGCAGCGTCCTCCGCGTGCTCCCAACGCGCCGATCCTCTCTCGGGCGCTGATCCAACGCGTTGGCCTGGTCGGGGTATGCATCCTGTTGGGTGCCTTTGGTCTCTTCGAATTGGCGGTGCTCACGGGGATCGACGTGGCCCAGGCGCGGACGATCGCGGTGAACGCCGTGGTGATGATCGAGGTGTTCTACCTGTTCAACTGCCGCTCCCTATCACAGTCGATGGTCCACGTGGGTCTCTTCAGTAACCCCTGGGTGTTGGCCGGCGTCGTGGTCATGGTGCTGTTGCAGCTCCTCTTAACCTACGCACCGTTCACGAACCGGCTGTTCGAAACCGCGCCCATTGACTTGGTAGACTGGGTGCGCGTGCTGGGCGTCAGTGTCCTCACCTATTGGGTCGTCGAGCTCGAGAAATCGCTCCGCCGGAGGCGAGAGGAGCGCTGAGCAAGGCGGTGTGAGCGCTGGCGGCCCGGGCCTGATCCGCCTGGCCGGGAGACGCGTAAGGGGGGCTACACGTGAGCGTTGGGTCGTTAACGGACAAATAGGATCGGCCGTCTGAGGTGCAAGTACGAGAGGCGATCGGGCCGTTGCTCGAGGCTTGGGACGGGCTCGTGGCCGCCCTGCGCGAGACCTACGCGCCCGACGAGGACGTCGCCTTCATGGTCGGCAAGACCTATGGGTGGGCGTTGCGGGACGCAGAGGGCAGGGACAAGCTCTGCCCCTACAGGACGCACCCGGATCCGACGTAGGGGCACCCCTTGTGGGTGCCCGTGTCGCGGAACATCACCAAGGAGGCATAGGATGACTGATGCGAACGATTGGGCGGCGCTGCGTATGACGGAGATCCCGCTCTGGGACGGCGTGGCGCCGGGCTCGGAGGACTGGCAACAGGTGGAGGGTGAGGGCCTGATTGACGGCAGGCTGCGCGTGGTGCGCAACGTCGTGCGGCCTACGCTGACCCCTTTCCTGCCCGAGGCGCCCACCGGGACGGCCGTGATTGTGGCGCCCGGCGGGGCATTCCATTTTCTGGCGTGGGGCTACGAGGGGATCGACGTGGCGCGCTGGCTGGCGGCACGCGGCATCGCCGCGTTCGTCCTCAAGTACCGCCTGATCGCCACTGACGACACCTTCCCGGCGGACATGCACGCCCGCATGCGCGTGAGCGACCACGAGTCGTGGCTGGCGCCCGTGGCTCCCCTGATCCGGGCCGATGCACTCCAGGCGATCCGGGTGGTGCGTGCGCACGCGACCGAGTGGGCCATCGATCCGCATCGTGTGGGCATCATGGGCTTCTCCGCTGGTGGGACCGTCACGTCGCTCGCCACGCTGCACTACGATGCCGGGAGCCGGCCCGACTTGGCCGCGCCGATCTATGGCGCCGGCGCCCCGGGCGAGGTGCCGGAGGATGCCCCGCCGCTGTTCATCGCCGTGGCCAACGACGACGGGCTCGCGCCGCGCAGTCTGGAGATGGCCAACCGGTGGCGCGACGCGGGCCGGGAGGTAGAGCTGCACCTCTACGCGCGAGGTGGGCACGGCTTCGGCATGAACCGTAAGGGTTTGCCCAGCGACACCTGGATCGAGGCCTTCCACGCCTGGCTGACGATGCTCGGATTCTAGGCCCCCCTCGCAGGGCTTCGCCGATCGGAATCGGGGCACCCTGCGAGGGGTTCCGGTGAGACGCACGAGGCGCGTGTGTCAGACCCAGAACCCTTGCGAGGGTGCGGCTCGGAAGCCGGAGAAACCCTCGCAAGGGATGTCCGATCGGGGGTTGCCTCGCTACCACAGGCGGCTATACTCGCCCCGGAAACCAACCTACCCAGGAGGCGAGTGTCTTGCGGATTGACCTACACGTGCACACACAGGAACGCTCGGGCTGCGGCAAGTCGCCCGAGCTGGCGATGATCGAGGCCGCTATCGCTGCGGGCCTCGACGCCGTTGTGCTGACCGACCACGACAGACTGGCGCCGCCCGAGCGGCTGGCGGAGCTGAACGCGCGCTTCGCGCCCTTCCGCGTCTTTGGCGGCGTGGAGGTGACGGTGCTGGAAGGCGAGCACATCTCAGTGCTGGGTGTCGATGACCCTGCCCTCGAGCGGCTCGACTGGGACTATCCGGCGCTGCACGGCTTCGTGCGCAGCCGCGGCGGTTTCCTCATCGTGAACCATCCGTTTCGCTACGTCCCCACCGTGCGGGTCGATCTCGAGGGCTACCCGCCTGACGCGATCGAAGGCTACTCCCACAACACGCCCCTGGCGTCCGAAGGCGAGATCCTGGCCCTGGCGGGATCGCTCGGCCTCCGGGTGCTCTCCAACTCCGACGCCCACCACGTAGACCGCTTGGGCCCGTACTACAACGTGCTGCAGGCTGACCCCTCGAACGACGCCGAGCTCGTCGCGGCCCTCCGCAGTGGCCCGATCGGGCTGTCGCGGCCCAACGGCTTCGGAGCGCGACCACTCCCTTGGCTTCCGTCGTAGGGCACTGGCCCATCCGATACGATTCGCTGCGACCTGCGATGAGGAGACAGGACCCGGCCTCTCCGTTTCAGCTTCCCATCGATCTCCGGGCCCAACTAGCCGGAACTGGGCGTTGACACGACCGCAGACCGTCCTACCATGAAAGTAGCGTCACATGGTTGAGGAGGTGACCCATGGCTCACATCCAGCAGACCGACGAGTCGGTGAGGCGCGCGGATAGGTCGACCGAGATACACCCAAGCGCCGACCAACCTTTGGCGCCGGAGTCGCAGACTGCCGCGCAGGGCGTGCTGCAGCTTCAGTAGACGGTGGGCAACCGCGCCGTCCAGCGTGCACTTGTGTCCGGTTCGGCGGCTCCTGGCGTTCTCCATCGCCACATTACGCCGGCCGCTTCCAATGCCTTGACCTCGCTGGGTATCAGTCTGGGGATCATGACGGGTAACGCGATGGGCGCGAGCGCCCAGGTGGGGCAGCTCGGACAGGATGCCGTCATGGCGATGAGCAAGGTTTTCATCGTCGAGGCCGGATCCAACCCGCCAATGCCGGAGGGCGCCGGCGTTCCGGAGGAGATCACCGTCCCCGCCACTGCGGGCATGTAAGCAGAACCGTATCACCCGTGGTACGCCACGCTCCCGTCAGGCTCGCGCGTGAAGTGGCTGAGGAACGTGTCCCACGTGAGCTGCGCCATCTCCGCCGTGTAGGTGTGCGGGCAGCCGCGCATGACCGTGAACTGCACCATCGGCGCACAGGCCGCGTCGCGCATCACGAGCGTGTGGTAGGCGCCGTTGTCGACCCAGTTGCCGACCTCCATCTCCATCCCGTTGGCCGCGCAGTAGGCGGCAAGCGTGTCCCAGGCGACGGTCCCCTCGGCAAGGTCGCCCGAGAAGAGGTCGTATTCCCCGATCATGAACCAGACGGGGCGCTGGACCCTGTCCGGGAGCGGCGCGACACTGCCGGGACGCATCGCGCCCAGTGACCCGGTCGGGCTGAACGCGGCGAAGCGTGTGGGCATCAGGCGCGCCAGGTCCTGGACCATCATGCCGCCGTTGGAGTGGCCCACGGCGTAGATGCGCGTCGGGTCGATCGCGTAGGTGCTGGTGGCCCACGCCAGCAGGGCCTCGAAGTAAGGGATCTCGCTGACATCTCCCTCTCGGGTGAGCGGCCCGCATGCCCACCGGGGCAGCTGCAGCCGGGAGAGCATCCCGCCCTGGGGATAGGCCGAGGGGAAGACGACGAAGAACCCACGCTCCTCAGCCAGTCGGTGCCAGTCGCTGGTCTGCTCGAAGTACTCGGAGTTGCACGAATAGCCGTGGATCGCCAGGACGAGGGGGTAGACCTTCCCGTCACCGGGCCGGTAGCACGAGGGGACGTACACGTCCCAATAACGGTCGAGCCCGCCGACCGTCTGGTGCACGCGCTCGACCCCCACCTCTTCGAGGCTCCGACGCGGGCGCAGATGGTTGTTGCCGAACCCGCCCCAGCGGGCGAAGCGCATCACGAACATGAGCATCTCCTCATCGAGGGACTCGCGGTCCATCCCCGCGACACTCGCCGCGTCGGCGATCCAAACCTGGGCCACCGGCTGCTCGTTGACGTAGTAGGCCCCGCGCCGCGGCTGTTCAAGGTACACGCGTGCAAAGCCGTTGGTGAGATGCTCCTCTTTGGCCCTGATGGTCTCCTTCATGTAGGCTGCAGTCAGCCCGGCCCTGCCGGTTCGGTCCACGATGAAACCCGGCAGGGCGATGTCGGTCTTCTTGAGCGTGTCCACGCCGTCCGAGGGGAGCGCGCGCAGCAGCTCCAGGAGCTCGGGGTCGACGGCGCAGTCGCCATCGGCAGCGAACGCGGGATAGGTGGCGCTGTAAGTGAGAGCGAAGGCCGTGGCGATCGTGGCGCCCTCGCCGAAGCCCATCGGGTAGATGAAGGCCTCGCAGATGTCGACGGTGGTACGGCCCAGGTACTCGAGATCGACGATCTTTTGCGCGTAGTCAAACTCACGCGCGATGTCCTCGCGGTCCCAGGCAGCGCTCTCGAGGACGATCAGGGCCACGTGGTGCTTCTCGGCGAGCGCCATCCAGTGCCCCGACCGGAGGAAGTCCTCCGCCGTGACACCGCTGTCCGGGAAGATCAGGGCGGCGGGCGCTTTGGAGGGCAAGGCGTGCGGCACGTAGATGGCGTAGGCGCGTGTGTGCGTGCCCACGTCCGCCTCGCGGGCAAACAGCCCGGTGTTCGGTTGGGCGTAGGGGTTGGCGGGGTCGATCGGGACCGTCTCCACGGCGGCGGGCGGCCTGAAGCCGGGCACGAACTTGGTGCCCTTTGGAATGCGCGGCATCAACATGGAGCGGTTGTTTAGCGGGCTGAAGTGGAAGCTGGTGTATTTCGCCACGAGGATCTCCTCTCTGGTGCAGTGATGTGGATGCAGTGTCTGGCTGTCCTGCGTCACGAGAGCCCAGATCGGCGACGAAACGAAACTGGTGTGTGCAGGGCGGTCCGGTTCAGCCGGAGGGGGGCGAACTGGACAGTTCGCCCTACGTCTGGGCGTGGGGCGAACCGTCGTGTTCGCCCGGTTACTACGAACCAATCCAACCGAGCGCTGGGTGTGGTGCATCACAGTCTCCGCGCTGTTCCCTCCCCCCGGCGTCCGCGCCGGGGGAAGGGCTGGGTGGGGGGCTACTCCGCAATCGGCAGGTAGAGATCCAGATCGAACTCGTGACCGGGAACGCCCACGTGCAGGTGACGCTCGAACCACTGGTGGTGCGCCGCACGGTACCGGCTCTGCTCCCGCCACGCGACGAGCTTCTGCCAGGTTCCGGCGATGTCTGCCCAGGGATCGCGCACGATGCACCCTGTGACCGCGTACAGGCCGCCCGGGAAGGCCACGATCTCGACAGTCTCGCCGGCAGTCTCCTCCTCGCTGACCGTGATCCAGACCTCATAGCCGTAATTCGGGCTGCCGGGCGCGGGGTTCGGGTTGTTGAAGCCATAGATGCGGTGCGCCTCGCTGTAGTCGAGCAGGCCCCGCGGCCCCGCCCACGCCTCGAGCTCCGCCCAGGCCAGCGTCTCCGGCCCCTCGCCATAGGTGTGGAAGCGCGCCGCGCGCAGCGGTGGCAGGCTCTCAATGCGAACGTCGATCTCCTTCATTGTGTTCCTCCCTGTGGGTGTGTGCTGAGTGTGCTCTCAGCGTCGCTGTCAGGATACGCCAGAATAGCTGACATCCTGTGTCAGGATTCCGGTGTAGGATAGCGACCGTGGAAATCTGCTTTCCTCGCAAGGGGAGTCTCCCCCTCGCAGGGTTTCCGCACCCTGCGAGGGGTTCTGGGCGCCGTCGCGTTCGACGCGAGCAGAACCCTTGCGAGGGTCCCGAAACCCTCGCAAGGGAAGTCTCCCCCTCGCAGGGTTTCCGCACCCTGCGAGGGGCTCTGGGCGCCGTCGCGCTCGACGCGAGCAGAACCCTTGCGAGAGAGCGCCGGCTTCCGAGCCGCTTCCTCGCAAGGACAGATCGTCAGGAGGTGACCATGCGCGCAGATCGCTTGTTGTCGTTGCTGATGCTCCTGCAGACGCGGGGCAAGCTCTCGGCGCGAGCCCTGGCTGAGGAACTGGAGGTCTCGGAGCGCACGATCTACCGCGACATCGAGGCGCTGGAGCGGGCCGGGGTGCCCCTCTACGCCGAGCAGGGGCGCGACGGAGGGTATGCCCTCGTCGATCGCTACCGCACGAGCCTGACGGGCCTCTCGGAGGGCGAGGTGCGCGCGCTCTTCATGCTCAGCATTCCGGCCCCGCTGGCGGAGCTTGGGCTGACACAGGAACTCCGCGCGGCGCTGCTCAAGCTGACGGCGGCGTTGCCCGCCGCGCGCCGGGGTGACGAGGAACACGTGCGGCATCGCTTCTACCTCGATGCGGTGGGGTGGGAGTCTGTTGCCGGGCCGACGCCACATCTGCAGGCGGTGCACCAGGCGGTCT